>DATHGL010000053.1:0-2999 GCA_035317625.1 Gemmatimonadales bacterium
CGGCCCTTTGCCGTGAGCTACAACGAGCTGCTGCAGCTCCCGCACACGTCGGTCCAGTGCGACATGCACTGCGTCACCCGGTGGAGCCGACTGGACAACGCCTTCGAGGGCGTCCCGGTCCAGCTGCTGCTCGAGCGGGCCGGAGTGAAGCCGGAGGCGCACCACTGCCTCGTGTCCGCCGAGCAGGGCTTCACCACCAATCTGCCGCTCGCGGATCTCGACCGGCGGGACAATCTCATCGCCCTCAAGTGGAACGGCGAGTGGCTGACACCCGAGCACGGTTGGCCGGCTCGGTTGCTCGTGCCGCATCTGTACCTCTGGAAGAGCGCGAAGTGGGTGCGGGGACTGACGCTGCTCGATACGGATGTCCCCGGCTTCTGGGAGCAGAACGGATACCATATGCGGGGTGATCCGTGGCGCGAAGAACGCTACGGCGGCAGGGCGATCACGCAGCACGAGATCAACAGACTCAGAAACCTCAGTAAGAAAGGCGCCTAGAGGCCGTTGCTGCCGAGCAGCTCGTAGAATCGCCGAAATACGTTGATGCCGTCCCACAGCTGCTGCAGGTCCAGCTTTTCGTTGGGAGCGTGCAGCCGGTCGTCCGGCAGGCCGATGCCCGTGAGGATGACCGGCGCGCCGCCCTTGCCGAGCGCGGGCACCACGGGGATGGAGCCGCCGGCGCGCGCCGGCACGGTGCCCCGCCCCACCACCTCTCGGAATGCCTGATCGAGCAGCTTGAACGCGGGGTGCGTCACCTGCACGGTGGCGGGATCGGCGCCGTGGAGGAACCTGACGCTCGCCTGCACGTGCTTGGGCGCGAAGCGCCGCACCGCGGCCGCGAGCTGGCGCTCCACCGTCTTGAGCTTCTGGTTGGGGACGAGGCGCAGACTCACCTTCGCGGTCGCCTCCGCGGGGATCACCGTTTTCGCCCCGTCCCCCGTGAAGCCACCCGTGATGCCGTGGATCTCGAACGTCGGGAGGGCCCACAGGCGTTCGAGCACCGTGTAGGCTTTGAGGCCCGTGAGCGCCTTCGCCCGAACGCGGTGCTTCAAAAACTCCCCTTCCTTGAACGGGAGACGCTTCCACGTGGCCAGTTCGCCCTTGGAGGGGCGCTTGACCGACGCGTAGAGGCCGGCGATCTGGATCTTGCCGTCGGGCGTCTTGAGGCGGCTGAGGAGCCGGGCGAGCTCCTCGTGAGCGTTGGGCGCCGCACCGCCGAACTCCCCCGAGTGGAGGTCCGACTTGGCCGTGCGCACGCTGATCTCCGCGTAGCAGAGGCCGCGCAGCGTCGTGTACACCGCCGGCCAGCGCGGCGCGATGTACGCCATGTCGGCGATGAGGACGACGTCCGCTCGCGTCCGCTCGGGCTCACGGCGCAACAGCTCGAAGAGCACGCGGCTGCCGTGCTCCTCCTCCCCCTCGATGAGGAAACGGAAGTTCACCGCAGGCCGGCCGCCGTTCGCCTCGATCGCCTTGAGGAGACAGAACACCTGACCCTTGTCGTCCGCCGCGCCGCGCGCGAACAGCTGGCGGTCCCGCACCGTCGGCTCGAACGGCGGCGTGGTCCACTCGTCGAGGGGGTCGGGTGGCTGGACGTCGTAATGCCCGTACAGCAGCAGCGTCGGCGCGCCGGGCACGTCGGGACCGGCGCCCCAGACGACGGGGTGCGTCCCGCTCGCCAGGAACTGGACGTCGCGACAGCCAAGTCGGCGCAGCTCGCCGGCGACCCACTCCGCGGCGGCGCGGCAGTCGGCATTGTGCGCCGCGATGGTCGAGACCGACGGAATCCGCAGAAAGTCGGTCAGCTCGCGCAACAGGCGGTCGGTGTCCATGGCGCGGAGAATCTAGACGACGAGACGTCCAGCCGTCTAGACGTCGAGGAATGCGCGGCTAGCCAGGGAACCGCGAGCGGGTATATTCGCGCCATGCGGACGACCGCGTCATACGAGCTGTTCCCGGACGCGCCGAGCGAGCGTGCGATGGCGCGCGCCCGCTATCTCGCCCGCGAAGGACGGGTCGCCGACGCCGAGCGAGCCTACCGCGCCCTGCTCGCCGAGCAACCCGACCTGAAGCCTGGGTGGGCGGAGTGCTTCGAGCTGCTGCGCGGCCAGGGGCGGACCGACGACGCGCTGCGCTTCGCCGAAGCCGCGCAGGCGCAGTTCGGCGATTCGGCGTTCTCCCTCGCGCTCAAGGGCGCGGCGCTGATCGAGCTGGAGCGGTATCGGGACGCCATCACCACGCTCGAGCGGGCGGTGGACTTCGATCCCGACCTCGCGCTCGTGTGGCACGAGCTGGGGTACGCCGCGTTCCGGCTGGGCGACCGCAATCGCGCCCTGCTCGCACTCGACCGGGCCTTCGCGCTCGAGCCCCACACCGAGACGCTGCGGCTGCGCGGGCGCATCCTGCGGGACGGGGGTCGGTACCAGGCCGCGGAAGTGGCCTATGAGGGGGCGGCTCAGGCGGCCGAGCACGGCGAGCAACGCAGCGCGGCGGAGCACGAGATCGAGGCGACCCGGCGCTATGCGTTCTACGCCCCGCGCCGCCCCGACGAGCTCACCCCCGCCGAGCGCTGGTTCGCCGAGACCGGCGCCGTGGTGCTCGCCTCCGAGGAGGCGCCGGACGTCCCCGACGACACGACCCTGGCTGCCGCGTTCCTCGACCTGGCACGCGACTCCGGGTGGCGGTTCGGCCAGATCGTCACGCTCGGCCCCGCCCTCCCCGTGTGGCGTACGCTGGCGGACGCGCTCCACGCCCCGCTCGTCACGCGCACCGGGTTCGACCCGGCTGCCTGCCCATTGGTCGTGGCCCAGCGCGCCCAGCCGGCGGACATCGGGTGGTCCACCCTCACGACCGCCGTGGCGGAGCACGCGACGGGCCTCGTCTTCGTGCTCGAGCACCTCCCCGAGACAGCCGCCGCGGGAGGGGGCGCCGACGTGATCGGCGTGCTCGCCGACACCGGGGGGCGGCGCCCGCGTCGGGTGAACGGCGCACACGCGCTT
>DATHGL010000054.1:0-5093 GCA_035317625.1 Gemmatimonadales bacterium
GGCGGCGCGCGTCTTGTCCCGCTGCCGCTGCCAGGTGGTGGCGCCGAGCCGATGCAACCGCGGCGGCGGCGCGTCCCCATCGCCGGCGGCCCGGTAGGGCTCGAGTTGGTCCAGCCGATACAACGGCACGTTCAGCCGGACGCCGCCCTCGTACTCCACGACGGCGACCTCGAGCGTTCCGCCGTCCGCGCCCACGGCGATCGTCTGGATGCCGCGGTAAATGCCGATGCCGTGCTCGAGATGGACGACATAGTCGCCGCCCTTGAGTGCCCGGGTCGCCGCCGTGGCCGCCGCTTCGCGGTAGCGCCGTGGCCGGCGCAACCGACGGGCCCGGCGGAAGATCTCGTGATCCGTGAGCACGCGCAGCCCGGGGAGCACGAACCCGCTGTCCAGCGCCCCCACCACGAGGGTCGCCCGGTCTCGGTCGAGCAGCTCCTCCAGACGCTCGAGCTGCCCGTCGTTGTCGCACAGGATCACCGTCGGCGGCTCGCTGGCGACGATCCGGCGGAGGCGTTTGATGTCCCGATCCACTGCATCGGGCGGCACGATGGGAAACCGATCCGTGGCATCCCCGGGGTTCAGCGCGATCTGCGCGAACGCGTCGAGCTGCGCCCGCCACGCCTGCGGCTCGACGAACAGCGCTTCTCGGGCCGGCGGCTCCTCCCCCAGTCGCCGCGCCACCTCGAGATGGTGTGCCGCCTCGACCCAAGCGCGCTCCACTTCTTGACCCAGCGCCGCCTCCTGCTCCAGCGCGACCAGGGCGTCGCTCGGGAGGAGATCGAGCAGCGACTGTCGTTGCAGGGCCGCAGGAGGCTGTGCCCCGGCGTCACGCGTCCCCTCTCCTTCGGTCCGCACGGGCAGCACCGTGACCCGCTCGATCGCGGCGCCCGAGCGCTGCGTGTCCAGGTCGAACGTGCGGAGCGACGCCACGTCGTCTCCCCACCACTCGAGCCGCGCCGGCGCGCCCATCCCGAACCCGTACACGTCGAGAATCCCGCCGCGCACGCTGAATTGCGCCACTTCGGTCACGGTCGGCACGCGGGCATAGCCCATCGCCTCGAGGCGCTGGATCACCTCGCCGCGTGTATCGCTCCCCGCTCCCCGCTCCCCCACCACCAATATCAGGCGCGTGGATTGGAGGGCCGCCGGCACGCCGGTGCGCTCGGCAGCGGCGCGCGCAGTCGTGACCAGGACGCGGATCTGCCCGGACAAGAGCAGCTCGAGCGTCTCCACCCGCTCGCCCGCGATCTCGACGTGCGGCTCCTCCGCGCCGAGCCCTTCGCGCTGGGGGTACAGCGCCACCGCGGTCCCCATGAGCGTTTGCAGATCGGCGAGCCATCGCTCTGCATCGGTCGGCGTGGGAGTGATGAGGACGAAGACGCGCTGCGCCAGCCGTCGCGCCAGCGCGGCGAGCAGCACGGCGGGACTCGAACCCGGCAGGCCGGCGACGCCCCGTCTGGCGCCGCGCGCGGGGAGCGCCGCCGCGAGCGCATCCGTGGCGGGCAGCCCGTCGACGCGGTCGATCAAGAAGTCGAGCAGCATCAGCGCGTCAGCGTTGCGACCCCCAGCTCCATGGAGGCGAGGAGCAGCGCCAGGAGGATCAGCCAGCCGCTCGCGTCGCGGCGCCCCGTGCCTGCAAACCGCGCGGCGGCGAGCGCCGCCGGGCCGAGCACCTCGCCGCCGAGGACCTCCCGCGCCAGCGACGCCGGGGCCGGTGTGAGATCCGATTCACGCGGGTCCGGTCCGAAGACGGTCGCGCCGAGCGTGTCCGCACCGCGCGTCCGAAACTCCACGTGCGGCGTCCCTTCGGCCTCGGTCACCGGCGCCTCGCCCCGGATCAAACGGTTCACCGCGGCGTCCAAGAAGGGCAAGAACGCGGGCGCCGCGGGGAGCGCGGTCCAGGCCGTGTCCAGGCGGCTGCCGACCAACAAGACGGTCCCGTCACGGACCAACCAGGGTTCTCCGTTCACCGTCGCGAGTACGGTACTGTCACCGCTCGTCCCCAGTCCCCCGTCTCCCGTTCCACGCTCGATGCGATATCGTCGCGTCACCTGGATTCCGGCGATCCCCCGCACCGCGGACCCCGCGATCGGTCCCGGCGTACCAGCCGATCCCAGACGCCAGCGCCCGCCCCGCGCGGCGAGCGCGCGATTCGCCTGGCCGACCAGCGCCGGGTCTGCCGGTGGGATCACGATGCTCCCTCGCGCCCCCGGCTCCGGCCGGTCCCCGAGCGTCACGTCCGTACCCACGCGCGCGCGCTGCGCGTCCTGCAGCACGGCGAGCGCCGCCGCCACGAACGGCCCTGCCCCGGGAAGGGCGCTCACCCGCGCCGCCGGCGCCACGCGCGCAACGAATAGTCGCCGATCGTCTGCTCGCAGCTCATCGGGGTCGAGCGCCGCTTCACCCAGCCACCAGCCGGCTCCGAGCGACGGAAGCGTGATCGCGGCGGCCGAGCCAGGGGCCGCGAGCGCGCGGCCCACCTCTCGGTCGCGCACGCGCACCGTCACCGGCACCGCCCCCGCGCCCGGCGTCCCCACGACGCCCACCGCCACCGCACCGTCGGTCACCTGCACGGCGCCCACCCCGCGGTTCCCCGGAACCTGGTCCAGCGGCGCGAGGACCAGGACTCGTACGCCTCGGGGCACGGCTCCCCGGCCGGCACCGAGCGCCGTCCGCTGCAAGTCACTCACCACGTGCACCTCGCGCGCTGGCAACGGCTCCGCCTCGACCAGGAGCGCGGCGGCACGCACGGCGACCGTCAGGTCCAGGCGACGGGGTGAGACGCCGGTGCTGTCCACGGTGGCCAGGAGCGCCTCGCGCGTCGCGCCGCGGGCCACACCGTCCGCGAGCACGAGCCACACGCGATCCGACGCCGTTGCGGCCGCCAGCGATCCTCGCGCCGTCCCCTTCAGGCGCTCGAGCGCGGGACGCCCGTCGGCGACCAGACCCGCCGACGGTGAATTGTCGAGAATCACCACGAGGGCGGTGGGCTCGTGCGCCGATGCGCCACCGCCGCGCGAGGGGACGAGCGGTCGCGCCGCCGCCAGGACGATCAGCGCAATCAGTGCCGTCCGCAGCAGCAGCAGCAGCAGGTGCCGGAGCTTCAGACGCCGCGCGTTTTGGCGCTCTGCTTCGCTCAAGTAGCGGAGCGGCGGAAACTCCGCCTCGGGCGGGACCCGTCGTTCGAGCAGGTGCAGCAGCGTGGGGATCGCCGCGGCGGCGAGCCCCAGGAGGGCCAGCGGGTGCAGGAACGTCACGCGAGCAGCCGCAGCGCCATACCGAACGGCATGTCGGTGAGCACATGGTGGTACGCGATACCATGCCGCCGGCACGCGGCGCGCCACGCGGCGATCTCCCGGCGTACCGCCGCCCCGTACGCCCGCGCCAGCTCGCGCGGCCGAACCACGACACTCGCAGCGGATTCCGGATCCCGGAATCGCACCTCGGGCGGACCCGACAGCGCGGCTTCCGCCGGGTCCATCAGGTGCAGCACGATCACCTGGTGGCCGCGATGGCGCAGAAAGCGCAAGGCCGTGAGCGCGAGCTCCCGGTCGAACAGCAAGTCGGAGACCAGCACGACGAGCCCGCGGCGGGCGAGCAGCGATGTCACGTGCACCAGCGCGGCGTGGGCCGCCGTCCCTCGACCATCGGGCGTGTGGACGAGCCCCCCTACCACCCGGGCCCATTGTCCCGCCTTGACTCGCGCGGGCACCACCTCCCGCACGGCCTCGTCGAACGTGATGAGTCCGGTCGCGTCCCGCTGCCGCAGCAGAACCAGCGCCAGCGCCGCCGCCAGCCGGTCAGCGTAGGCCCGCTTGGTCAGCCGACCGGGCGCACCGCGCCACGCCATCGAGCGGCTGACATCGACCAGGATCATCGCCCGGAGGTTGGTCTCTTCCTCGAACTGCTTGACGAACAGACGGTCGGCCCGGGCGAGGATCTTCCAGTCGAGATAACGCAGCTCGTCGCCCGGCTGGTACGCGCGGTGCTCCGTGAACTCCACGGAGAAGCCCCGGAACGGGGAGCGGTGGATCCCCGACAGAAACCCCTCCACCACGCCCTCCGCCACGATCTCGATCCCGCCGAAGCGAGCTACTTCGGCGGGGTCCAGCAGATCGATACGCCGCGCGTCAGCCATGGGCTCGCAGAAGGTAATGAACGGCCGAGTGTCCCGGGTAGAGGACAGCGCCGGCTGGGTGACGCCCGTCGCGTAACATCACAACATCAATGCGGGTAGTCACTTGAAGCACCCCTCGCCGACCGGCTGCGTGGCACAGGGCGTGCTTTTGAGACCCTGCGGGAGGCACTTATGTTGACCACGTTCGGGTTGCTCAGTCTGATCACGGCGTCCGCCGGCGTGCCCACCCGCGGGCCGGTGTCCGACCTCTATCGCCCCCGCGTCGAAGTTTGGACCGACCGAGGTGACGATCCCTATTCCAGCCGCCAGGGCGTGCGCGTGCACTTCCGCGCCGATCGGGACGCCTACGTCACCATCCTGCGGGTCGACACCGACGGGCGGGTTCGCGTCCTGTTCCCGCGAGCGCCGTGGGAGGACAACTTCGCGCGCGGGGGGCGCGACTACGAGGTCCAGAGCGGACGCGACCGCGATGCCTTCTATATCGATGACTCCCCCGGCATCGGATATGTCTTCGGGGTTGCCGCGGCGGACCCCTTCGTGTACGACGGGATTCAGCGCAACGACCATTGGGACTATCGCATCATCGCCGACGGTCGGGTGCGGGGTGACCCGTACGTCGCCCTCACCGATCTGGCGCAGCGCATCGTGCCCGACGGCTACAATGACTGGGATTACGACCTCGTCCCGTATTACGTGCAGCAGCACTACGACTATCCCCGGTTCCTGTGCTACGACTGCCACAGCTACGTCAGCTATTCGTCCTGGAGCCCGTACGATTACACATGCGTGCGCTTCCGGATGGTGGTCTTCGACGATCCCTACTACTACCCCTACCGCTACTACGGTGGCACACGGGTGGTGTTCACCCGTCCGTTCCGGCCGGAGCCCCGGTTCATCTTCAAGGACCGGCAGGGGTCGGACGCCTTCATTACGCGGGTGCGCGAGCGGTCGGTGA
>DATHGL010000055.1:0-6545 GCA_035317625.1 Gemmatimonadales bacterium
CACCCGTGTCGGGGACGAGGTCGTGCAGCTGTACGTGCGGTACTCACGCTCGGCGGTGACGCGCCCCAAACGAGACTTGCGGGGCTTCCGGCGGGTGACGCTCCGGCCCGGCGAGACCCGAACTGTCGAGTTCCCGCTCGCCGGCTCCGCGCTCGCGTACTGGGATCCGGACGCCCACCGCTGGACGGTCGAGAGCGGGCCGGTTGTGGTAGAGGTCGGGGCCTCGTCCGCCGACATCCGGCTCGACAGGAGGATCACGGTCGTGGGCCGGCGCTGACGCCGGCGGGAAGCACCTCCAGCCCCATTTCCTCGAGGAAACTGCTCCCCCCCGCCTCCATCCCGAACCGCCGCTCGACCCGTGTCAGCACCAGCCGTTCCTGCGCCCTGGTCATGCCCACATACAGCAACCGCCGCGCCTCCTCGATCTCGGCCTGCCGCTGCTCCTTCGACTCGCGATAGCCCGGAATCTGGTAATCCTCCACTCCCACGATGTACACGCGCGAAAACTCCAGACCCTTGGTGGAATGCAGCGTGAGCAGGTTGACGCGATCGGGCGCGACCTCGATGCCGTCCGACGTGGAGAGCGCCACGCGCTCGAGCAGGCGGTCGATGCTGTCCGAGAGCGTCGCCGAAGGATCGCCATCCATCAGCGCCCGCAGCCGGGCCACTGCCGCGGGATAGCGCTGCGCCGGATCGGGCTCGGCCCGGAGGCGTGTCATGAGCGTTTGCCCGCCGAGCCGCCGGATCACCTCGTCGAGAGGAGGTGCCGAGGCGGCACCGGTGCGCTCACGCTCCACCTCGTAAAACCCCAGCGCATCGCTGTATCGGCCCAGCGTGTAGAACTTCGCCACGCCGAGCAGCACGTCCCTCTCCCCTCTCCCCTCTCCCTTTTTAGTGCCGCCCTCCAATGCCAAGGCCAGTCCGAGATAGTCGAGCACGTTGACCAGCACTGCCTTGCGCGCCCGAATCCCCCGCTGGCGCTCGAGCTCGCGATACACCCGCGCCAGTGTGACCGCGTCGTCCAAGGCGTGATGCGCCCGGCCGGCGTCGATGCCGAAGCGCAGGGCCAGGTCCTCGAGCTTGGCGCTGTCGCGGGAGAGCGAGCGAGCGAGCGGCAGCGTGTCGTAGAACACCAGGCTCTCCACGCCGTCCAGCCCCTGTGCGAGCCGGCGCAGCACGGGAATGTCGAAGTGCTGGCCGTTGTGCGCGATCAGGACGTCGTCGCCGATGAACGCCCGAAAGTCGGGCCACACCTCGGCAAACGAGCGCGCATGCTGCACGTCGGCGGCGGTGTACCCATGCACGCGGGTTGCACCCGGTGTGATGGGGCGGTACGGCTGGACAAGCGTATGAAACCGGTCCACGATGGCGCCGCCCACCATCCGCACGGCCCCGACCTCGACCACCTCGCAAACCTCCACGTCCTTGTCGGTCGTTTCCAGGTCGAACGTGACGTAGCGCTCGAGCGCGGTGTCGAGCTCCTTGGCGTGCAGCAGCTGGAGCGCCTTGAATAGCGTGAGCGCGAGGCCGTGCTCACCGCCATCTGCCTTCACCAAAGTCTCGCCCGGGTGGGTTAACCCTGGGGCGGTGCCCCGGGGTCTTAACGGCTGGTAACTCCCCTGTAAGGTCTCTTTCGGTTGTGACGGCGCATGCCGCACCCCCGCCTGTGATGGCACGTGCCGCACCCCAGCCGCGATCAGCATCCCGCGCAACCCAATCTCCAACCCTCCCTGTGGCTCAACCACGATGTCGCGCTCCGCCGCAATCGCCGCCGCGAGCTCGTCGGCGAGGCGCACGGCCTCGGGGATGTCGGCGGGATCGGTAAGCTCGTCGTGCCGCTCCTCCAACGCGTTCCGGTACGGCCCGATGCTCTGCGACAGGATCTCATCGACCAGCGGCGCCAACGCGCGGTGCGATCGGGTGAGGGCGTGGAGGTTCTCCACCTGAAAGACGAGCCGCCACAGTTTCTTGGTGTCGGGGTCCTGCGCGGGGCGACGCCGGGCGAGGGCGCGGATGTCTGCGAGAAAGTCGTCCTGCATGGGTGAGGCTGAGGCTGACGTCGCCGCCTCGACGTCCTGGAGGAAGTGTGGCGAGAGCACGCAGCGTGCGAACGCCTCGAGCGCGACAGCGTCGCCGGGAGAGCGCACGATGCGCAGCGCGGCGATCACGTACTTGATCACGTCGTCCTCCACCAGCGACCGACCGCGCGCCAGCCGGCAGGGAATCCCTGCTCGGAGCAGCCGTCCCTCGAGGTACTCGCCGAGCTTGTGCTTGCGGTACAGCACCGAGTAGTCGCCCCAACCCAAGCCGGATGCCGTGCGGTCAGCCCCGAGATCCTCGAGCAGCCACGTGGCCTCATCTTCGTGGTCCGGGAATGCGAACGCGCCCACTTCGTAGGGCGACTCCCGCTCCGCGCTGAGCTGCTTCTCGAACAGCTGGGGATTGTGCGCCAGCACGCGCCGCGCGGTGTCGAAGATCTGGCGCGAGGAGCGACAGTTCTTGTCCAGCACGATGGGTTGGGCGATCTCGTAATCGCGGCCGAACCGCACCAGCACGTAGGGGTCCGCCCCGGTCCAGGTGAAGATCGATTGCTCGTCGTCGCCCACGGCGAAAAAGTTGCCGTGCGGCGCCGCCACGCGCTTCAAGAGGTCGTACTGGACCGGGTTCACGTCCTGGAACTCGTCCACGAGGACATAGTCCCAGCGTGCGGCGATTGTGTCGGCGATGTCCCCGCGGGTGCGCAGCAGCTCCTCGGCCTTCGCCACGAGATCGTCGAAGTCCACCATGTTGCGGTGTGCCAGCCAGGTGGTGTACTCGCGATACAGGCGCGCGTCGTCGGGCGTCAGCGCGTAGTCCTGCTTCTGGACGCGATGCCGGCTGAACCGGTTCAAGAGCGACCCCCGCTGCTCGAGCGGCACGTGCAGCCGCCCCAGGATGACCTTCTGGTACTGCTCGTCGGCCACGCCGAACCCTTTCCGCAGGCCCGCGGCCTCGGCATGGTCGCGCAGCAGGGCCAGGCACAACGCGTGGATCGTGCCCCGCGTGATCGCCTCGGCACGCTCGCCTAGCGTGTGCTGCAGCCGGACGGCGATCTCTTCCGCCGCTCGGTTGGTGAACGTGACGGCGCAGATGCGCTCGGGCGCCATGCCGATCGTGTCGATGAGATGGGTGATACGGGCGATGAGGCAGAACGTCTTCCCCGCGCCGGGTCCCGCGACCACGAGGACGGGGCCGAGCGGCGCTGCAATGGCGCGGCGTTGCTGCGGGAGGGGGTCCAAAGCCATGCAGGAATCTAGGCCGTTACATGCGCTCGCCCCACTGACCCCGGGCGCGAGCCCGGGGATCACCGGAGACACCGGCGACCCCGCTGGGGGGTATAAACACGTGCGCCCGGACTACCACTGAGGAGACCGAATGAGCCGCCGAATCAGGGTGGTCTGGCCTAGGGCCCAGACTGCCACGGGCGCCGGCGCCCCCCCGTCGAGATCGCGTCTATGACGCGTCGCATCGTGTTGATCCGCAGCCACGGGCCCCTGCAAGAGGGATGGCGCACGCGCTCGTTCGGGCCGGCCGGTCGGCTGCTCGATGACAGGTTCAAGGTCGCAGGCGTGACGTTCGACGCGACCTACCACCCGGTCCAGGTGTGGCGCCGCAGGGGTGGCGGGGGCGACCCTCCCATTGCGAGCGGCTTCAACTACGGTGCCGCCGGGCCGGCGGATACGTACGCCATGCGGGTGGAGTTCGATGACGCGGACGCCATCGAGCGGCTGCGGCGCGACCGCAACCCCGAAGTTGTCGGCGTGTTCGCCGACCCCACCGTAACTGCGTTTCCCTCCGCCTACTGCGGCGAGGCAGCGATCGGCGCCACCGCGGACGTGGCCCGGAGCCTCGGTGTTCCGGCGCTCTCCAGGGCCGGGCTGACTGGCGCAGGCGTTCACGTCGCTGTCGTCGACACGGGGATCGACGGCACGCGCATTCCCGTCGCCGGCGGCTGGGCGCCGACCCCGGGCTACGTACCGGGCTCGACCGCGCCGACCCATGGCACGATGGTGGCGTACGACGTCCGCATCGCGGCGCCCGACGCGCAGATCCTCGACTACGCGCTCCTCAGGTCTCAGGCGGGAACGTGGGGGGCGTTTCTCTCGGACGCCATCGCTGCGTTCGCGGATCTCGTGGAGCGGGTGAATGCCGCGCCAGGCCGATGGGTGGTCAACAACAGCTGGGGGTTGTTCGACCGATCGAGCGACGCACCGATCGGGTCACCGGAGAACTACAGCGCCAATCCCGAGCATCCGTTCAACCAGATCACCGGCGCCCTCGTCGCGGCCGGCGCGGACGTGTTCTTTGCGGCAGGCAACTGCGGCGCCGACTGCCCCGACGGGAGGTGTGGCACCGGCGATACGGGCCCCGGAGCCTCGATCCACGGGGCGAACTCCCATCCCGATGCCATCACCGTCGCCGCCGTCACCGTCACTGACCGACGCCTGGGCTATGCGTCGCAGGGGCCCGGCGCGCTCTACTCTCGCAAGCCCGACCTCGCGGGCTTCAGTCACTTCAAGGGGTCCGGCATCTATCCCGCCGACGGCGGTACCTCGGCCGCGAGTCCGGTGGCCGCCGGAGTGGCGGCGGCGCTCCGTCAGCGCTTCGCCACCGACCGGCTTGCGCCGGCGCAGCTCAAGGGCTTGCTGCAGCGGACCGCGCGGGACCTCGGGGCCAAAGGCTGGGACTACGACTTGGGCTATGGCGTGATCGATGCGGCCGCGGCGGTGCAGGCGCTCGGGATCAAGCCGCAGGCCGGGAAGCGACCCTCGCGCGTCAAGAAGCGGGCTCCTGCATAGCGTCCGCGAAGAAGCGGACGCCGGGAATCTGCTCGGCCCGCTCGCGCGCGTCGGGCGAAGCCAGGCCGCGGACCACGTAGCGACCGAGCTTGGGATCGATCGGGACCGGGCCGTAGTCGGGGTCCACCGCGACCCCCACCCCGTCGAGCAGGGCGCGGATCGCCGCCATGTCGACCCGTTCGCCGGGTCGGTCCACCTGGATGATGTAGCGGGTTGCTGGTGACATCGCGCCGACGAGAGAGTAGGACGTCGCGGCCCATCGTGCAAGTGCATCGAGGAGTAGGTCCCTTACTCCCGCACCCGTACCGCATCCGCAACCACAACCGAGCCGCTCGCGCCGCGCCGCAGCAGCACCACCCGATTCCACCCCGCCGGGAACGTCCACGTCCCGAGCGTCCGCCAGCTCCCCCCATCGGTCCGCTGATCCACGGCCACGGTCGCGAGCGTGTCACCGGCGGACGTGATCACCGCGTACTGCGACTGCGACGAGCGGTTCGTCCCGCTGGTCCAGCGGGCATCGAGCGTGCGGGAGCCTGACGCCGCGACGTGGAACGAGAACACCGCGCCGTCCGCCGCGCCCGGCTGGCTGGGCGCCCAACGATAGCCGCCACCGTAGTAGTCGGACGTCGTGTCCGTGGCCAGCCACGTCGCCGGCACCGCCGCCGCCGCGACCGCAGGGTCGTTGAACTGCGACGAGTCGTCGACCACCACCTCCCGGCACTGCGCCTGCACTTGGTGGACGTAGGAGATCCACGGCCAACCGGGTCCCGGGTCGGTGCGGTTCGCAGGCTGGAGCTGCCCGTGGCCGACAATGTGCTGCCAATCGCGCGGGATCCCGCGGTCGCGCGTCATATCGCACACCAGCGCCGCCGACGCGTCGAGCTGTGCTTGAGGAAAGGAGCTCTGCGACGCAAAGCCCGCGTGCTCGATCCCTATCGTGAAATGGTTGCTCTGCACGTCGTTCAGCCAGCAGTCATGCCGGCGGTTCAGCATGCAGTCGTACAGCGCCGCGATGTGCCACGCGCGGCGTTGCTCGAGCACGAGCTGCGAGATTTCGCTCCCATCCTCGTTCACCACGTAATGCGCGCTCACCTGCGAGACGGGATTGACGAGCCAGCTCCAGCAGCTCGCGTAGTTGCTCTCGCAGGTGTGGATGATCACCATGTGGATGGCGCCGGTCGAATCCCCGGCCCGCTGGTCGAAGTTGGGTGACGCTCGCCAGACGGCGGCCGTGTAGTCCGGGGCGCCGCCGGGGTTGGGCGGCGGGCACGCGGGCGCGGCGGCGGCCGGCCCGGCTCGACCGAGCGCCTGCGCGACGGCGCGCGTGTAGGCCGCGCGGCCCTCGGGCAGGTCGATCCCACTGAACCGGGCAGCGGCCGCGTCCCAATCGCCGCCTGCTTCGATCGCGTACACGCGGAGCAACGCCGCCGCGGCGCGGATGTTCGCCACGGGATCGTGGCGCGCCACTTCGACCGTGACCCCCGCGAGCGCCGCGCCGCGCTCGAGCGCAGCGCCAGCGAGCCCCATCACGCCGAACGCGGGGGCGCGTCCGGGGAATTCTTCCATGCCTTGCACCATCTGCCACCGCGTCTCCACCCAGCCGACGCCCGCCAGCAGCGCCGGCGGCACGTGAAACTCGGCGCCGGCGGCACGGAACGCGGAGTCGAACGGCGAGAGCGGGGGTTGCGGCGCAGATGGCGCACGATC
>DATHGL010000056.1:0-3340 GCA_035317625.1 Gemmatimonadales bacterium
TATGACCTCCTGTTGTCGGTGCGGCTCGGCGTCGCGACACCACTCGCCGATCCACCGTCGGGCGCCGCGCGACGGCCCCGCGTGTACGCGGCGCTCGCCTCCGACTTCTGAGCCGTCGCAGGCCGCCGCGAGTTGACACCCCCTCCAACGCATCCCTAAGTTTCCGCGACCCTTCGGAGAATTGATGTACTGCTCCCGCTGCGGCACCCAGAACGACGACACGAGCAAGTTCTGCCGCTCTTGCGGGCTGGACCTGATGGCGACGACTCCCGTCAACGTCGCGCGCGATCAACACGCCGAGATGACGGAGCTCGATCTCGTCCGGGACCAGTTGAAGGACGAGTACGAGATACTCGACGAGCTGGGCCGCGGCGGGATGGCGATCGTCTTCAAGGCGCGCGAGAAGCAGCTCGAGCGCGACGTCGCGGTCAAGGTACTGCCGTTCTCCCTGGCGTTCGATAAGGAGTTCGTCGAGCGCTTCCAGCGCGAAGCCCGGACCTCCGCCAAGCTCGAGCACCCCGGCATCATCCCGATCTACCGCGTCGGCAAGTCCGGCCGGGTGATCTACTTCGTCATGAAGTTCCTGCGCGGCAAGCCGCTGTCATCCGTGCTGGCCGCCCGCGGGACGCTGCCCCCTGGCGAGATCCGTCTGGTCCTCGTCCAGGTCGCTCGTGCCCTCGCCTACGCGCACAAGAGCGGCATCGTCCACCGCGACATCAAGCCCGACAACATCATGTTCGACGAGCACGGGCAGGCGGTGGTCACCGATTTCGGGATCGCGAAAGCCGCGTCGGGCGGCAAGCTCACGGGCACCGGCATGTCCATCGGGACGCCGCACTACATGAGTCCCGAGCAGGCCCGCGCCCAATCGCTGGACGGGCGCTCCGACATCTATTCGCTCGGTGTCGTCGCCTACCAGTGCCTCACCGGGCGCGTGCCGTTCGACGGCGAGGACTCGTTCTCGATCGGCTACAAGCACATTATGGAGGAGATTCCCACACCGCCGCTCGAGACCTACGACCAGCGCACGCTGTTCGAGGTCGTCAAGAGGATGATGACGAAATCCCCCGACGACCGATTCCAAAGCGCCGAAGACCTCGTCCAGGCGCTGGAGGCGGGGGGCGGCTTCGCCGCCGTGGGCCTCGCCACCGCCCCCACCAAGGCGATCCCCTCGCTCGCCGGCGTGCGGCTGGCGGGCGCCCTGACCACGCCCCTGCCGCGCGTGTCCGCCAAGGCCGGCGCGGACGACGTGCACAAGCGCTCCGTCGGCGCGGGCATCGCGCTGTGGGTGGTGGTCGTCGCCATCGGCCTGGGCGCGCCCGGGGTGTACGCGTACAAGAACGGGCTCCTGTTCTTCGCGCGCGGGGCGGCGCAGGACTCCGCGGCGGCCGCACCCGATACGGTCGCGCAGCGGCTCCTGGCCGACACCGGCACGGGCGCGCCGTCGGGTGCCGGGGCGCAGGCCGCGACGTCACGCCCGGCGGACACGACCCGTACGCGCCTCGTCGCTCCCGGCACGCCCGGCCACCTGACGATCGTCGGGTTGCCGTCGGGCGCGCGTGTCACTCTCAACGGGCTGGCGTTTCCGCGCTCGCAGGGAGACGTACCCCCCGGCACGTACAAGCTCGTCGTACGCGCCGACGGGTTCGCGCCGTACGACCGCCAGGTGATCATCACGCCGGGCGCCTCGTCCAGCATCAGGCTCGAGCTGGAGCCTGCCTCGGCCGAGGGGGAGTCACGGGGCGAGCCGTGCGACACCTATGGTCCCGCCTACAACCAGGATCACATGTGCTGGGACGCCCGGCCGGTACCGCTCTCGCAAACGCGCATCCCCGTGCCCGCCGACGCGAACCTTCCGCGCCAGGCGATCCTCCTGATCCACGTCTCCAAGGAGGGCGCGACGCTCGAGGCTCGCGTGTACGGGCCCTCCAACCTCGACACGTTCAACAACGAGGCGCTGGACATGGCGAAGAGCCTGCGCTGGAACCCCGCCCAGAAGAACGGCGAGCCGGTGGATGCGTGGGTGCAGTGGCCGTTTCAGCCGGTGAGGGAGTAATCAAGATTCACGCGACGGCATTCATCGCCCCGGGCGCGGTGGTCCTGGGAGACGTGACGCTCGCTGCCCGCGTCAGCGTGTGGTACGGCGCCGTGCTGCGCGGCGACGCGGACGCGATCGTGATCGGCGAGGCCACCAATCTGCAGGACGGCACCGTCGTCCACGTGGACGCAGGCCTGCCCACGCGGATCGGCGCGCGCGTCGGGGTCGGGCATCGCGCCATTGTGCACGGCTGCACCGTCGAGGATGACTGCCTGATCGGCATGGGGAGCGTCTTGCTCAACGGCGTCCACATCGGGACGGGGAGTGTCGTGGCGGCGGGCGCAGTCCTCCCGGAAGGAACCCGGGTGCCGCCGGGCTCGCTCGTGGTCGGCGTGCCGGCGCGGGTCACGCGCTCCGTGGACGACGCCTTGCGGGAGCGCATCCGGGAGACGTGGCAGCATTACGTCGTGGAGGCGGAACGGCACCGCAAGGGGGCCTTCCCGATCGCGGGAGCACGTTTGTGATGTGAATTGTGGAACGTGCCGTGGGGCCATGGGTCTTGCGAGGTGTTGCCCCGACGCGCGCTCCGGCCTACCTTGACCCTCCGCGCCGTTTCTGATCTGCGGGTTTAAATTCACACATGCCACATGTTGGTGAGCACGCTCACCTCCGCGAGGAACGAGCCCGCATGACCGCTTCCACCCGCCACGGTACGCTCGATCTGAGTCCCAACGCCGTCACCGTGCTCGAGCGGCGCTACCTGGTGAAGGACGACCAGGGGAAACCCGTGGAGCGACCCGAGGACCTGTTCTGGCGGGTGGCGCGCACCGTCGCCGAGCCGGACCGCCACTACGGCGCGTCGGACAAGGCCGTGGAAGGGCTGGCCGAGACGTTCTTCGAGCTGATGGCCACCCGGGTCTGGATGCCGAACTCGCCCACCTTGATGAACGCGGGGCGGCCCTTGGGGCAGCTCTCCGCCTGCTTCGTGCTCCCGGTGGACGACGCGCTCTCGAACGGCCAGAGCGGCATCTACGACACGCTGCGGGCCATGGCCCTGGTGCATCAGTCGGGGGGCGGCACCGGTTTCTCGTTCTCGCGTCTGCGTCCCAAGAACGACGTGGTGCGCTCCACCATGGGCGTGGCGTCGGGTCCCGTGTCGTTCATGAAGCTGTACGATGCGTCGACCGACGTCGTGAAGCAGGGCGGGACACGCCGTGGTGCCAACATGGGCATCCTGCGCGTCGACCACCCCGACATCCTGGAGTTCATCGGGTGCAAGGACGACCTCACTCAGGTGACGAA
>DATHGL010000057.1:0-4994 GCA_035317625.1 Gemmatimonadales bacterium
TGGCGGCGATGGCAGCCGGACGCGCCCCTGGGATCTCGCCACGGCACTGAGCGGCGCGGGCGGCGCCGTGCAGGCGGGGGACACGGTGTGGCTGCTCGGCGGCACGTATCGGGGAGCATTCCGCACGACCCTGGAGGGGATGCCGGGCCGCTACATCGTGTTTCGGCAGGCTCCCGGGGCGCGCGCCACGATCGACGGCACGCTGCGGGCTGACGGGTCGTACCTCGCGTTCTGGGGGTTCGAGATTCTCCAGTCCGCAGCGGCCGGCGGCGGTACCTACGGCCTCCAGGCGAACACCAACGCCGGCCGGTTCATCAACCTCGTCATCCACGACGTCGGCACGCAGGGCGTCAGTTTCTGGACGCCGGGGGTGGATGCCGAGCTGTACGGCTGCATCGTCTACAACAACGGCAGCCACTTCAACCTGGATCACGGCGTCTACGCCCACAACGAACGCGGCACCAAGCGGATGGCCGATAACATCTTCTTCAACAATTACGCCCGGGGAATCCAGATCTACGCGAGCCCCCGGAATGCGGACCTCAGAAACTTCGAGGTGGAGGGAAACGTGTCGTTCAACAACGGCACGATCTCCGGGGTCCCGGGCCGGTTCAATCTGCTCATCAGCGCCGAGGTGCCGACTGGGGGAATGGTCGCGGTGGACAACATGCTCTACTACTCTCCGGGCGCCGAGGGGACCAATATCCGGCTGGGACACTACGCCGCGGCCAACAACGAGGACATCGTGCTCCGGAACAACTACGTTGCCGGTGGCCGGCTCGCGCTCGACATGACCCGAGCGTGGCGGGAGGCGGTGGTGGAGAACAACGTTTTCATCGGTGATGGGGAGATGGTGCGTTTGGGCGGTGCCGGCGTGGCGCACTATCGCTGGACCGGGAATCGCTATTACCGTGACCCCGCGGCTCGGGCGTGGCTGTATGAGCGCGCCCGGCTCGACTTCGCGGGGTGGCGGCGGGAGACCGGCGTCGCTGCCGGGGACGAGGCCCTCGTCGCCTCACCGGACACGAAGCTGTTCGTGCGTCCCAACAAGTACGAGGCCGGGCGGGCGACGATCGTCGTCTACAACTGGGGACGGCAGCCCACGGTGTCGGTGGATGTCACGGGCGTGCTCCGGGTGGGCGATCGGTTCGAGCTGCGGAACGTGCAGGCCTGGTTCGACGCTCCCCTCGTCACGGGAACGTACGCGGGGACCCCGATCGCTATTCCAATGACTGGCGTGGACCCGCCGGCGCGCATCGGTCGCGCCGGTGCACCGGCGCCGCGCACCGGCCCCCTGTTCGACGTGTTCGTGCTCACGAGCGGGTCGCCTCGAGCCACGCCTGGAACATGAGCACAGCCCACAGGTCGTAGTCCCAGCTGGTGCCGCCCGAGAGGTGTTCCGTCCACTTCTGCCTGATCGGGCGCGGGTCGAAGAACCCTTCCGCGCGTAACCGGCGCTCGTCGAGCAGGGCCTCGGCCCAGCCCCGCAGGGGGCCGCGGAGCCAGGCGGCGAGCGGGACGCCGAAGCCCTGCTTGCGGCGCTCGACCAGCGCCTTGGGGACGTAGCGGTTCAGCACCTGTCGCAGGATCCACTTGCCTCCGCCATCTCGAATCTTGAAGGCGGGGGGCAGCCGCCAGGCGAACTCGATCACCCGATGGTCCAGCAGGGGGATGCGCGATTCCAAACTCACCCCCATGCTGGCCCGATCCACCTTGACGAGGATGTCATCCGGGAGATACGTGACGAGATCGAGGTACATCCACAGCTGCCGGACGTCGGCCTCGACGCCCATGGGGAGTGGCAACGTCGTCGACATCGGCGCCTCACCGGCCCCCAGCACAACGGCGGCCGGCTGCTTCCAGAAGGACATCATGTAGCGATACAGCTCCACGGCGGAGGGCACCGCGAGGATTTCCTGCGCCTGGCGGCACCGCTCGGTGAAGCTCCGCTTCCCGGTCCACCGTCGTAGCAGCGGATTGGCCGCCTTCACGAGTGCGGTGTGGCGCAGGGACAGCGCCCGTGCGAGTGCGCGCCGCAGGGATGGCGGAGCCCGCTTGATGGCCCGCCAGACGGCCGGACCCCGGAAGTAGCGTCGATATCCGCCCAACAGCTCGTCGCCGGCGTCACCCGACAGGCTCACCGTCACGTGCCGGCGGGTCAACGCGGCGACCAGGTACGTGGGAATCTGCGAGCAGTCGGCAAACGGCTCGTCGTACAGCGTGGGCAGCTGCGGGATGACGGCCAGGGCCTCGGCCGGGGTCGCGTACAGCTCGGTGTGCTCTGTGCCCAGATGCCGGGCGACGGCCGCCGCGTGGTGCGCTTCGTTGTACCGGGCTTCCTCGAACCCGATGGTGAAGGTCTTGACGGGTCGAGGGCTTTGTGCCTGCATGAGCGCGACGATGGCTGAGGAGTCGACGCCGCCGGACAGGAACGCACCGAGCGGGACGTCCGCCTCCATCCGGAGCTTCACCGCATCGCGCAGCAGGGCATCGAACTCCTCGACCAAACGCTCGGCGGGCTCGCGGCACGGCTCACGCAGTCCCTGGGCCACAGCCTGGCGAGCGGACCAGTATTCGACCGGCGAGACTCGCTGACCATCCTCCGCGCGCACACTCAGCATGGTGCCCGGGGGCAGCTTGAAGACGCCCCGGTAGATGGTGCGTGGAGCCGGAATGAAGCCGTGGCGGAGGAACGCGGCGAGCGCGTCGCGGTCGATTTCCGGCCGGAACCCCGGATGCGCGCGCAGCGCCTTCAACTCCGAGCCGAACAGCAGCGTGCCCCCCAGCCAGCCGTAGTACAACGGCTTTTCACCGGGACGGTCGCGCACCAGGTGGAGGACGCGCTCCGCGCGATCCCACAGCGCGAACGCGAACATCCCGTTGAACCGCTCCACCGCGGGCTGCACGGCCCACTGACGCACGGCCGCGAGCAGCACTTCGGTATCGGAGTGGCCGCGAAAGCTGTGGCGCAGGGCCGCGAGCTCGTCGCGCAACGCGCGGAAATTGTAGATCTCGCCGTTGAACGTGATCACGTATCGGCCGTCGGCCGAGTGCATGGGCTGGTGGCCGAGGGGCGAGAGGTCCAAGATCGCCAGGCGACGGTGTCCGAGGGCGATGCCCGCTGCGGGATCGACCCAGCAGCCGGCGTCGTCGGGACCCCGGTGCCGCAGGACGTCGGTCATCGCCCTCAGGGTGTCCTGCGCCGCCGTATCGCCGACGCCGTCCGGCTGGAAGAACCCGGCTATCCCGCACATGTCAGGGGCTCCTTGCCGCGTCTCGGTGGGACATCGCCGCGTCAGGGGCCGTGCGATTCCGGACGTAGCGGCGGTACAAAGCCGGCAGCAACACCCGGGCGCCGACCTTCAGCCGCCGCAGCAGCATCGCGCTGCCCCAGCCGCGGAGCTGGGCCAGCTCGCGCACGCGTCGCGGCGGCGTGCTGCTCTTCGGGACGAAGCGGCCGAGGATCCAGCACCCGGCGACCCGGCCGGGCGTCACGGTGGGCTCCGACGTGAACAGATACCGCATGCCGGCCTCGCCGGCCGACCGCAGGACGAGGGCCGAAATGTCGCCCCCGGGGACCGACGCCGCGACGCACGGCTCCCCCAGGAGCTGGGTGAGCCAGTCGCGGCTGACGCGCCACTCCTCGACCATCTGCGCCGGCGCCAGCTCCCGAAAGAAGTTCGGATGGGTGTGCGAGTGGCTGCCGATGACGTGGCCGCAGCTCCGCAGGTGACGGATCTCGGCGGCGGCGAGAAACGGGCGTTGTCCGACCCGATTCGTGATGACGAAGAAATGGCCCTTCCACCCCCGGCGCGCGAGCTCCTCGCCGGCCCGGAGGGCGCTCTTGCCACCGTCGTCGAACGTCAGCAAGACGTGGCGGCCGGGCTGCCCCAGGTCGATCTCGTCGATCAGCTCGGGGACGCACGGACCGGCCGCGATCGCCGCCAGATGCCGGCTGAACAGCTCGCCGGTCAGCTTGAACGGGAGGGCGCCCGGTCGCTGCAAGCCCGACGAGAGGGGATCGTCCGTGACGTCGTGATACCCGAAGCTCGCGACCGCGGCCGACGGCTCCATCAGGCTCTTAGCGCGACAGAGGCAGCTCGGCGACCGCACGAGCGCGCGGCCGCCTGAGCGCCACGAATTCGAGCAGCCGCCGGATGAAGCCGAGCCCGTAGCTGAAGTGCAGCAGCGGGAACACGACGGCGAGCACCGCGGCGCACCGGGTGCCGTGTCGCCGGGCCGCGAGGCCCGAGCACGTCAGGACGGCCGTGGCGTACGCGCCGCCGATCCCCGCGCACAGCGCGCCCGCGGCGGGCAGCCACACCGCGAGCAGCCCCGTGCCGAGCAGGCTCACGACGAAGAGCGGGGGGATCATCTGGCGGACCGTCATGATGCGGCCGAGCTTCCGTGCCACCAGCGGCTTGAAGTACCCGTACTGGAAGTACATGCGGGCGACCTGGCGCAGGGTCCCCCGCGCGTAGTAGTAGGACGCCACGTCAGGACTCAGCAGAATGCGCCCCCCACGCTTGATGAGCCGGGCGTTGAACTCGCCGTCCTGATGGCGCACCAGCTCTTCGTCGAACATGCCGACCCGGTCGAACAGCTCCCGCCGGCAGCAGAAGAAGGCGATGGTGTCCACCCAGCGCCGTTCCCGGACTCCGATCCGGAAGTAGGAGTTCCCGACACCGAACGGGTGCGACAGCGCGACGGCGATGGCCCGCGCCGTCGGGCGCGTGTCGGCCGGCCGCGTGACGAGCACGCCGCCGACGTTGTCGGCGCCCGTTTCCTCGAGCGCGGCCACGAGTCCCGGGATGTATTCCGGCGGATAGAACACGTGGGCATCCATCCGCACCACGATCTCCCCGGCGGCCTCCCGGATGCCGATGTTGAGGGCGGTCGGGGTGATCCGCTTCGCGTTGTCGAGCAGCCGTACCAGGCGGTGCCGGGCGGTGTAACTCTCCACGACGTCGCGCGTCCCGTCGTCGCTGCGACCG
>DATHGL010000058.1:0-2226 GCA_035317625.1 Gemmatimonadales bacterium
CCGGCGTCGACCTCCGCGGCGTGGCGCTGCTGTGCCCCGCGCTCTTCCTGCTCGTCTACGCGCTGATCCGCGGCAACGAGGAGGGCTGGGGGAGCGCCTTTATCATCAGCTGCTTCGCGGCCTCCGCACTGCTGCTCGTGCTGTTCGTGGTGGTCGAGCGCCGCGTCGCCGACCCGCTGCTCGACCTCTCGCTGTTCCGCAAGCCGGCCTTCACGGGCGCCACGATCGTCGGCTTCGCGCTGTCGGCGTCGATCTTCTCGATGTTCCTCTACATCACGCTCTTCTTCCAGAACGTGCTGGGCTTCTCGCCGCTCGAGGCGGGGCTCCGGTCGCTGCCGGTCACCGGGCCGATCCTGTTCGTCTCGCCGCTGAGCGGCCGGCTGACGGCGCGCGTGCCGGTGCGGCTGCTGCTCGGGACGGGGCTCGCGTTCGTGACGGTCGGGCTGCTGCTGATGGGCAGCCTGTCCGACTCGTCCGGCTGGACCGCGCTGCTGCCCGGCCAGATCCTGGCCGGCATCGGGATAGGCCTGGCCACCCCCGCGCTGGCCTCGACCGCCGTCGGCGTGGTCGGCCCGCAGCTGAGCGGCATGGCGTCGGGCGCGAACAACACGGCTCGCCAGCTCGGGCTCGCCACCGGGATCGCCGGCCTCGGCTCGATCTTCCAGTCGAAGATCGCGTCGACGCTCACCCCGCTGGTCGCGGGCATCTCCGCGTCTTCGCACGTGCACGAGCTTTCGCGGGCTGTGGCGTCAGGCGGGACCGGGCGCGCCTTGCAGGCGGTGCCGCCCGCCGACCGCGACAAGGTGGTGCACACGGCGCACCACGCGTTCGTGACCGGCTTCAACACGATCGCTCTGGTGACCGTCGCCGTGGCGGCGGTGGGCTCCGTGGCGGGGTATGCGCTGGTGCGGTCGCGGGACTTCGTGGCCGGCGGCGGCCCGGCGGCCGCTCCGCCCGAGCCGGCGCGGGCGTAGGCGGCCGCCGCGGGCTTCGGCACCCCCCACGGCCCCGTTTGCCCAACGAGAAGCGATGGGCTGGGCCCCTTAGCGATGACGAAGCGGGAGAAGCACGTTGCAGGTCGCCGAGAACAGCGTTGGTCTACGAGGCAGCGCGGCATTGGCTTGGTCGTCGCGGCTCTGGTTCTCGCCGGCAGCATCGCTGCTTCTGCGATCACCGAAGAGGACCTCCTTCGCGCAGTCCACATCGCGATCGGTGTGATCGCAATCGCGTGGATCGCGATCATCGGCGCTGATTGGAGACGGGCTGGGCACCGTGGGGGCGCACGACATCATGGTCAGCCCGCAGGACGCGCAAGACGCACGCGAGATCCTGCACGAACCCCGATGAGCCACAGCGAATGACAGCTCGACCGAACCAAGCGTCGGCCGTACACGGCCTCAGGTGCGCGGACCTGGTCGACGCGATGGTTGGGGGGTGCCGAAGCTCGCGCCGCCGCCTACGCCCGCGCCGGCTCCGGCGGAGCCGCCGCCGGGCCGCCGGTGCCCACGAAGTCCCGCGACCGCACCAGCGCATACCCCGCCACGGAGCCCACCGCCGCCACGGCGACGCTCACCAGCGCGATCGCGTTGAAGCCCGTCACGAACGCGTGGTGCGCGGCGAGCACCACCTTGTCGCGGTCGGCTGGCGGCACCGCCTGCAAGGCGCGCCCGGGCCCGCCTGACGCCACAGCCCGCGAAAGCTCGTGGACGTGCGACGACGCGGGCATGCCCGCGACCAGCGGGGTGAGCGTCGACTCGATCTTCGACTGGAAGATCGAGCCGAGGCCGGCGATCCCGGTGGCGAGCCCGAGCTGGCGAGCCGTGTTGTTCGCGCCCGACGCCATGCCGCTCAGCTGCGGGCGGACCACGCCGACGGCGGTCGAGGCCAGCCCGGGGGTGGCCAGGCCTATCCCGATGCCGGCCAGGATCTGGCCGGGCAGCAGCGCGGTCCACCCGGACGAATCGGACAGGTTCCCCATCAGCAGCAGCCCGACCGTCACGAATGCGAGCCCCGTCCCGAGCAGCAGCCGTACCCGCACGCGCGCCGTCAGGCGGCCGCTAAGCGGCGAGACGATCAGGATCGGCCCGGTGACCGGCAGCGACCGGAGCCCCGCCTCGAACGGCGAGAACCCCAGCACGTTCTGGAAGAAGAGCGTGATGTAGAGGAACATCGAGAAGATCGACGCCGACAGCGCGAAGCCGACGATCGTGGCGCCCGTGAAGGCCG
>DATHGL010000059.1:0-7847 GCA_035317625.1 Gemmatimonadales bacterium
CCAGGAAGTCGGCCGAGGCCACGATGGCGCGCGCGTCCTGGTGCGGCCGCACCTCGGGATCGAGGTTCAACGTCACCGTCACGTGCCCCACCCGCCCCTTCTTCACGCCCGAGACGCGCACCGGGTCGCCTTCCTTCAGGCCGCTCACGTTCTTGAACACCACGTTCACTGCCACCGCCTTGGAGACGAACGAGCGGCCCGTGAGCCAGAACATGAAGCCCGCGAACACCACGAACCCCACCAGCACCAGGGCCCCGACGGTGACTTCTTGCCTATACGTGAGGTCCATGCGTCTCCCGGTTTTCCTCCGCCTCGGACTGGATCATCGCCATCTCGAGATCGCGCTCCAGGAACTGCTGCACCGCGCTATCCTTGGATGCGAGGATCTCCTCCGGCGTCCCCACGGCGCGAATCTTCGCCTGCCACAAGAGCGCCACCCGGTCCGCCACCCGGAACGAGCCCCGCACGTCGTGCGACACCACCACGCTCGTCACCCCCAGCTCTTCCTGTAAACGCTCCACGAGACCGTCGATCACGTCGGCGTTCACCGGATCGAGCCCCGACGTCGGCTCGTCGTACAGCAGATACTTGGGCTTGCCCGCGATCGCCCGCGCGATGCCCACCCGCTTCTTCATCCCGCCCGACAGCTCGGCGGGAAACTTGTCCGCCACCTCCGGCGCCAGGTTCACGAGGCGGAGACACTCCTTCACCCGCTCGACGCAATAGCCGTCGTCGCGCGCCTGTTCCGCGTCGGTGATGCCCAGCCGGATGTTGTCGCGCACGCTCATCGAGTCGAACAGCGCGCCGTACTGGAACACATACCCGATCTTGGCGCGCAGCTCGGCCAGCTCCTGGCGCTTGAGCTTCGGCACGTGCAGCCCGTCCACGATCACGTCGCCCGCGTCGGGCCGCAGCAACCCGTTGATCATTTTGAGCGTCACGCTCTTCCCCACACCGGAGGGGCCGAGCAGCGCTACCGTCTCGCCGTCCCGCACGTCGAGCGACACGCCGTCCAGCACCACGTTCTCGATGAACCGCTTGGAGACGTCGATCAGCTCGATCATCGCGCCACCCCCAACAGCAGCTTGGTGATGAGCGCGTCGAGCAGCAGGATCGCCACCGACGCCGCCACCACCGCGGTCGTCGTGGCACGGCCCACGCCCTCGGCCCCCTGCTGCGTGTTGAAGCCCAGATAGCAGGGGATGGTGGTGATCGCGACCGCGAAACTGTAGCTCTTGATGAGCGAGTACCACAGGTCGAGCGGCCGGAAGAAGTAGCGCGCCCCGTACTCGAAATCGGCGTAGGTGAGGCCGAGCGAGCCCTTGGCGGTGAGGTAGCCCACCAGGATGCCGGTGGCGTTGGCGAACATGGTGAGCGCCGGAATGACGAGCAGCCCCGCGAGCACCCGCGGGATCAGCAGGTGCGACACCGGGGAGCGCCCCAGGCTGTCGAGCGCGTCGATCTGCTCCGTGACGCGCATGGTCCCGAGCTCGGCGGCGTAGCGGGCGCCGATCCGGCCGGCCAGGATCAGCGCCGTGAGCACGGGGCCCAGCTCCAGGATCATCGATTCCGAGATCACCGCCCCGGCGTAATACAGCGGCAGCGTGCCGGTGAACTGGTAGCCGGTCTGGAGGCTCGTCACCGCGCCCGCGAACCCGGCCACCAGCAACACGATGAACAGCGATCCGTAGCCGACGGCGGTGGCCTGCTCGAGGGTGCGGGGGAGCCAGATGCGCCAGTCCGTCAGGCCGCGGACCATGTCGACCACGAGGAGGGTGAACCGACCTACGTGGTCGAGCGAGCGGAGGCTCGAGCGCGCGACCAGCCGTAGCGGGCCCAGCGTCAGCTCCGCCCCATTTGCCATGGGCTGTATCTTGGGGAGCCATGGCCCGTACGTCTACCCCCCGAGCCCGTAAACCCGCGAGCGCACAGGCCTTTACGCGCAAGCTCCTCGCCTGGTGGGCCCGCGCCGCGCGCGACCTGCCGTGGCGCCGCACGCGCGATCCATACCGCGTGCTCGTCTCCGAGTTCATGCTGCAGCAGACGCAGGTGAACCGTGTGACGGAGTACTATCCGCGGTTCCTGGACCGATTTCCCGATCTCGAGACACTGGCGCGCGCTCGGCCCCGGGCGGTCCGAGAAGCTTGGGATGGCCTTGGTTACTACGCCCGTGCTTCGAATCTCCACGCGCTCGCGCGCGTGGTCAGTCGGGATCACGACGGCAAGTTGCCTGACGTACCGGAAGAGCTGGTCAAGCTTCCGGGCGTTGGTCCATACACAGCGGGAGCCGTTGCGACGTTCGCCTACGAGAAGCCGGTGCCGGCCGTCGATACGAACGTGGCGAGGGTGATTGGGAGAGTGTTCTTCGGGGGAGAAGGGAGAGGGAAGAGGTTTGCGACAGCCAAGCGCAAGCCGGCGGAACGCCGGAACGTACCTCTCCCCTCTCCCCTCTCCCCGTCGTCAAGCGATGTCTGGCAACTCGCCTCCGCTCTCGTCCCCAAGACCGGCAAACGCGCCTGGAAATTCAATCAGGCGATCATGGAGCTGGGAGCGTTGATATGCGTCGCCAGGAAGCCGAAGTGCGGGGAGTGCCCGGTGCAGCCAAACTGCAAGACGGGGAGACGGGCTCAACTTGGCCGGGAAACGGGAGACGGGAGAGGTAGGGGGCGCCCGCCTCCCGCCTCCCGCCTCTCGCCTCCCGCATCCCGCATCCAGTTATTTTCCGAGCGTCACCGCAAACATCGCGATGAGCCCGAATCCTCCCGCGATCGTCGCCGCGACGATCTGCCGCTTCCGGAGCGCGTGAAACGCCGCCGGCAGCTCGTTCCCTTCGGGCTCCAGCCGGGCCAGCTTCGCCGCCGTCGGGACGCTGATCGCTACCGCGCCGATCGCCCCCAGGATCCCCGCGACCATCATCACGCCGAGCCAGTGGGGCACCACGCCCTGCTTCATGTACGGCATGGAGAGGAACAGGCCCGACAGCACCACCGCGATCGCGCCTGGGCCCACCAGCAAGCGCTGAATCGCTCCGATCAGCTTGTACGCCAGGAGCCGCTCCCGCGCCCCCAGTCGCTTCGCGCTCAGGCCCGCCACCATGGTGGCGATGCCGCCGCCGAGCCAGAGAGTAAACCCGAGGACATGCACCAGCAGCCACAAGCCCCTCATCCTTCGCCTCCCACCGTGACCGGTATCGGTTGCCGTCCCGCGTAGCCCCCTTCGAGATCGTGCCAGTACTCGATTCTCGCTTCGCCCGCTTTCCAGCACCAGAACATCTCGCGCCCGTCGAGCTTGCCGTAGAAATCCACCAGGCCCTGGTCGAACCCCTTGAACACGCAGCCGATCTGCTCGAGCTCCACGAGGTAGTCGCTGATCTGGCGCGCCACGTCCTCGACGCGGCCGCGCAGCGCCAACTGCTCCGTCGACTCGCCCCACTCGGGCCGCGCCGCGGCCGCGACGACTTCGTACCTCGCCACGAGATCGCGCCACTGGGGATGGAGCGCGACGAGATCCGACACGATGCGCTTCACGAGAGGGAGCGTGCGGTTGGCTTCGGCCAGAGTGAAATACTTTCGGGGCACAGCACTAATCTACTAGCTGCTGAGTGGAGAGTAAGACGCCTAGATACCACAGCTTCGTTGCCGCCTGCTATCGTGGCGCCCATGGCCCCTTTTCGAACACTAAAGGTATGGCAGCACGCGCAGCGCCTCGCGATCGAATGCGCTCGGGCGGCGAAGCGCTTTCCCGATGCTGATCAGAAGGTCCTGTCTGTGCAGCTGCTTCGTGCGTCGAGCAGCGTCCCGCTCAATATCGCGGAAGGGAGTGCGACGAAGGGCTCAAAGGAATTCCGTCGTTTTCTGGACGTCGCCCGAGGATCGCTCGCCGAAGTCGAAAGCGCCCTTGAGCTTGCGAAAGACCTGGAATACATCGATGCCGCGGACTACGCCCGCTTGGATGCGATAGCGACCGAAACTGCGAAGACTCTCTGGGGTCTGTTGCGCAAAGTGGGAGACACGGCGATGCGCCACCCTACCCCCTAACCCCTGATCACCGCTACGCGCCTGCGCACCTACGCGTCTTACTGCCCGCCTCGGCGCCTCATCTCATTCTCTGACTATCACGATCCCTTGTATGAACTCCGGGTGCGGAATGAATCCCACCACCTTCTTATTCCCGTCCACCACCACAATCGTCGATCTGATGTGCGTATCCGCATCGTCGAGCTGCTCGATCTGGAATCCTCCCAGCTCCGTGTCGGGCGTCACCACGATCGTGTCCTGGCGGGCGTGGATCTGCGCCTTGCACTCCGTCGGGTCGTGCCCCGCCGCCACGCACAGCGTCACGATGTCGCGGTCCGAGATCGTGCCCAGATAGCGGCGATCCTTGGGATTGTCCACCACGGGCGCGACCGAGATGTCCTTCCGGCCCATCAACAGCGCCACTTCGGCGCTGGTGGCGCCGGCGGCGACGACGTACGGGTCAGCGATCATTATCTCGCGAGCGAGCATAGGGTTGTAATGTATCAGCCCACAGCCCGCATTGTCGCATCATAGCCGGCCTTCAGAAATCTCTCCCCCGCACCGACCGCAAATGTCGCCTCCCGCTCCGCCACGGCCCGGACCAGCACGAGCCGCGCTCCGTCCTTGGGCCAATCGGCGACCGCCCGCTCCGTCTGCGCCGCCATCATGATGCGGATCGCCTCGCCATGCGCGCGCACCAGCGGCGGAATCGGGGCCAGTCGCTCGGGCCGCGGCTCGTCGAACCCGGGTCCCACGTCGATCGCCACCACCAGATCGGCGGGGATGCGCCGCGCCACCTGCAGCGGCAGCACGGCGCGCAGCCCCCCGTCCGCCAGCCGCCGGCCGGCGATCACGCCCGGCGGGTAGTACAGCGGCAGCGCGCACGACGCGTACAGCGCGTCGACCAGCGGGGCGTCCTGACCGAGCGCGCCGAACAGCACCAGCTCCCCCGAATCGACGTCCGTCGCGGTGATGGTCACCGGGATCTGGAGCTCGGCAAAGCGGATGGCCGGGACGAGCCGCGCGATCGTCTGCTTCAGGGGATCGGGCTTGAAGATGCTGGCGGCGAACACGCCCTTCGCGAGCGACCAGGCGTGCAGCGCGGCGACGTCGCGAGTGCGGAGCGACAACGCGGTAGCCACGACCGTGTCGTAGCTCGCGCCCGCGGCGAGCGCGGCGCCGATCACCGCCCCCATGGAGGTGCCGACGATATGTGACGGAGCAAGACCGGCTTCGAGGAGCGCTCTCCAGGCGCCGGCGTGGGCAAGGGACTTCGCCCCTCCGCCCCCGAAGACCGCCACCACCCTCATGAACGCGGAATGGGGAACGCGGAACGCGGAACATCAGTGTGAGCGTCGTACCGCGGGACGAGCTTCCACGTCTGTTCCGACTTCCGCGTTCCGCGTTCCGACTTCACTCCCCCGCCCCCGAATCGTATCTGCGATCCATCACTCGAGAAGCGCGCCGTTTGGCCGCCCGGTCATACCTCCGCTTCTCATCCGGCGTCTCGGGCACGATGGGTGGCACGCCGGTCGGCACGCCCTTGTCGTCGAGCGCGACGTAGGTGACGTAGCACGAGTTGGTGTGGCGCTTCGCGCCCGTGAGCACGTTCTCGGCGATGATCTTCACGCCCACTTCCATCGAGGTCCGGCCCGCGAAGTTGACGCGCGCGTACGCGGTCAACAGCTCGCCCACGTGGATCGGCTCCTTGAAGTCCACCTTGTCCACCGACACCGTGACGCACGGCTTCGAGGCGTGGCGGATCGCGGCCACCGCGGCCACCCGGTCCACGAGCGACAGGATCACGCCGCCGAACACGTTGCCCATGATGTTCGCGTGCTGCGGCATCATCAGCTCGGCCATCACCGTTTCCGAGTCGAGGGGATGTTTGGGCCGCATCAGTAGTCCACCGGTCGCAGGTAGAATTCGCCGATCGCCGTCTGGGACATCATGGCCACCGTGGGGAGCCGGCGCTTCCAGTGCGTGGACTCGAGCCGCCCTGCCACCTTGGTCACTTCCTCCGGGGTGAACCCGCGCGCCGCCACCTCCGCCGACTTCATGCCGCGGATCAGATAGTACAGAATGCGGTCGACCTTGTCGTAGCTGATGCCGTAGTCGCCCTCGGTGGTCTGTCCGGGGACCAGGTCGGGCGTGGGCGGCTTGCGGAGGATCACCTCGGGGACGCCCACATGGCGCGCCAGGGCGCGCACCTGCGTCTTGAACAGGTCGCCCAGCGGGTTCACCGGCGGCGTGTCGTCGGCGTGCCAGGTGAAGTAGCCGAGCAGCCGCTCCGACTTGTTGCTGGTGCCGACTGGCAGCGCCTGGTACTTCGCCGAGAGGTCGAACAGCACGATCATGCGCTCGCGCGCCATCACGTTGCCGCGGCGCGTGGGATCGGCGGCCCCGTTCTGTTCCACCTGGGAGAGATAGCCGTCCACCGCGGCGCTGATGTCGATGGTGAGCGACTGGATGCCGAGCTGGTCGATCACGAGCTGCGCGTGCTCGAGGCTCTCGGGGGACGAGGTGCGGTACGGCATCCGCACGCCGATCACGTTCTCCTTGCCGAGTGCTTCCACGGCGAGGAACGCCGTGAGCGACGAGTCCACGCCGCCCGAGATCCCCACGATTCCCTTGGGGAACCCGCGGCGACGGACGACTTCGTCCTTCAAGAAGCTGACGAGCCAGCGGCGCGCCAGATCGGGATCGATGGCGAGGGGATCTCCTTCCTCCACGCCCCGCCCAACCACGTGAACACGGGAGGCGGGAGACGGGAGACGGGAGGTGGCGGAGGACCCGTTGGTGGCCGGATCGAACTTGACCGCTGCTCGCTTCTTTCTCCCGCCTCCCGCCTCCCGCCTCCCGAGGTCCTTGACCAGATGCGGCAGATTCACCTCGAGGTCGGCCAGCAGCGGCGCCTCCGCCCTCGCCCGCGTGATCTCGTCGAAGTCCACATCGTGCGTGAGCACCGCTTCCTCGAACAAAGGCCCGCGCAGCACGATCTCGCCGCCCGGGCTCACGACCACCGAGCCGCCGGGAAACCCCTTGCCGCCCTCGAACCCCACCAGGCTCGCGAATGCCACCCACACGCCGTGCTCGTCCGCGATCCCCTTCAGGATGCGCTCCCACCGCACCACGCTCGTCGGCAGCCGGGTGCCCTCCTCGTCCATCCCGGTGCCGCGGGCCGGCGACGCGCTCGGCACGATCACGAGCTGCGCTCCCTGGAGCGCGGCGATCGTACCGCTGATCGAGTGCCACGCGTCCTCGCAGATCAGGATCGCGGCGCGGCCCCAGCGGGTATCGAACGCCCGGACGTCGCGGCCGCGATCCACGAACCGCTCCTCGTCGAACACCCCGTAGGTCGGGAGGAACACCTTCCGGTGCACGTGGTGAATGCCGGCTGCGGCGCTTGCGGATGAGGCGTTGCCGAGTGAGGCGTATAGACAGGAGTTGTAAAAGTGGTTCTGGAAGACCTCGTAGAACCCCACGGCGATGTCGACGGGCGGGGCGCCCGCGGCCTCGTGCTCGAGGGTGAGGTCGCGAAACAGCGTCCCCGCCGTCACCGCCACGTCCCGCACCCCGCCCTCCACGAAATAGCCCGACGTGGCGGTCTCGGGAAAGACCACCAGGTCCACCGGCGGGTCGAGCTTGGCGAGCTGCGCCAGCACGCCGCCGATCTTCTGGAGATTGGCGCCGTAGTCGCCCTTCGAGGGGCGGATCTGTGCGATCGCGAGGCGGGGCATGGCCTAAAGATAGGGCGGCAAAGGGCGGCATGGGGCGGCAACGGAGCATCGTGTCGCCCACTATCTCCCCACCGCAAACCACACGCCCGTC
>DATHGL010000060.1:0-6379 GCA_035317625.1 Gemmatimonadales bacterium
CCGCCTCTGCGCCCCTCACCGCTACTGCCACGACTGCCACCGCCGTCACCGCCGCGGCTCGGCGGACTCGAACGCTCCGCGCGGGGCGGCGGCGCTACGCGGCGGTCCCCACCGCTGGGCGCGCGCGGCGCGCTCGACGCACCGGGGTCGCGGCCACCATCACGCCCGCGCCGCTCGGGCTCACGCGCCGCGGGCGTGGAACGGTCGGACGGCCGGTCGCCACCGTCGCGCGCCTCGGGACGATCGCGTCCGGAGGGGGAACGGTCGGACGGCCGGTCCCGACCATCGCGCACCTCGGGACGATCGCGCCCGGAGAATAAGGTTTGGCGGTCGACGTCGTCCCGCCGCGCGCCGGCACGCTCCCGTACCGCCGCCGCGGTGGGCCGCGCTCGCGCGACCAGCGTCCCCTGCGGAACGCGGAACCGCGGACCGATGCCTCCCACCGACGCATTCGCGCCGACTTGATCCTTGAAGTACATGTGCACACCGGGGCCCGTCCGCACCCGGGCGATGAACGCGCCGCCGCGCTGCCGGTTGGGGAACGCGTAGCCGCCGTAAATGAACGGCCGGTAGATGCGCCGATACCCGTATCCGTACGAGAAGCCGTAGCGGTACGGCAAGTAGGGGAAAGGATCGTAGCAGACGAACGGATCGTAGTAGAACGGATCGTAGCAGGTGCTGTAGAAGCCGTAGCGGTAGCGGTACGGCCAGCCCCAGCCGAAGCCGATGCCGAGCCCCGAGTAGCCGGGATAGTACGAGGCGGAATAGTTCCGCGCCGCCGCGACCACGTACGTCACGGCGTCGTAGTCGAAGTGACCGTCGGGAGCCATGCGCTGCACGATGTCGACGAGCGCCGCTTCCTTGTCGTCGCCCGACTCGCGCGCGCTGAGCACGCGGTAGTCCCAGTGATCGCCCCGCACGAACTCGTCGAACTTGAACGGCGCGACCGCCCGGGCGGCGAGCACCAGTCCCGAGCCCTCGCCATCGTCGACGGAGAACGCTTCGCGATCCCCGCGGCCACGCACCTCGACCGTCTTCCCACCGCGCACGAACGCGTCGTCCGACGGGTCGAGCGGGAACAGCACCCGCACTCGGCCACGGGCGTCGGCGCGGAGCACGATCAGATAGCCGTCGTCGGCCACCCGGACGTTCACCCGGGCCTTGTCGCCGCGCTGGAAGTCGTCGTGATTGAGCCAGACTTTGATCGGAGGGTCGTCGATTCGCGCGCCCGCGGCCGCCGCGTTGGGAGTGGCGGAGCCGGCGAGTGAGAGCAGCAGTGCGAGCATCATGGGGCTATCCTCTATATATGCTTAGCCTGGATAAGGGATCAAGAAGCATGCCTGTTCCCGATGCAGCGGGGCGTTCTCGCCATAGGGCACTCTGACCCACCTGGGAGACAGGCTCTGTCTCCTATCGAGACACTACCAGCGATCGTCCTTCCCCGCATCCGGTACGAACAGGCTCTGGCCGAAACGCGATTTCCCGAACGCTCCAATGAGCCGTTGGGCTTCGGGAGAGACGAGGAAGTCCGCGAACACCCAGCCCCCCGTCACGTTGATGCGCGCCGCGTTTCTGGGGTTGAGCTCGAGCACGTGGTACACATTGTACAAGAGCGAGTCGCCCTCGACCATGGGCACGAGCTGCAGCTTGTCGCGCCACGCGAGATAGGTGGCGCGGTCGGTGAGTGTGTAGGCGCGCTTTTCATCCGCGAGCTGCAAGGAGGCACCCATCCCCTGCCCCGCCTCGACGTACCAGTCGCCAGGGGGCGGGGTCGCGAAACCCGCCCGCTTCCACAAGGCCAGCTCGCGCTGGTGCGTGCCCGACTGATCGCCGCGCGACACGAACGGCCCATGTCGCTCGGCGAGCCGACGGAACGCGGCGGTGGCGTCGCTCAGGCCGCGCACTCCCGCGGAGTCGCCGGCCGCGCCCACCACGAGGAACTCGTTGTGCATCACGAGCCGGCGCCGCACGAAGTACCCCGAATCCACGAGCGCGCGCTCGGCCTCCGGCGCGTGCGACAGCACCACATCCGCATCGCCGCGCCGCCCCATGGCGAGCGCCTGGCCGCTGCCCACGGCGATCACCTTGATGTGGTAGCCGGTGCGTCGCTCGAACAGCGGCACCAGGGAATCGAGCAACCCGGCGTCACGGGTGGAGGTGGTGGTGGCGAGGATGATTTGGTCGGACTGGGCGGAGAGACGGATAGCCGGATAGACGGTGAGCAGAGCGGCAGCGACACGAACCGCCCAACCGTCTAACCGCCTGACCACCTGCATTACCAGCGCACCTGCAGCTGGACCACCGCGCGGTTGTTCTTCGCCTGCACCGTCTGCTCTCGAAACACCTCGTAGTCGGCGGTCATTTTGAAGGTGTCGCCCCGGACGAAATACTGAACGCCGGCGAGATACCCGGTGCTGCGATCGCTCCCGACCAGATCGCTCGGGTCGAACTGCTCCAACCGCCCAACCAGCTGCACGCGGTGGGGGATGGCGGTGTATGCGGCCAGCGCGTACCACCCGACGGCGTGAACGTCGGTCCTGCGGGAGCGTTCCCGGATGTACTCGGCGCGGGCGGTCCAGCGCGCGGCGCGGTACACCGCCTGGGCGTCGACGCCGGCTGAGTCCGAATAGCCCTCGAACGCCCCGCCCACGTCCAGTCCCGCGAGCGGCGTTATGACGACCCGTCCGACGTAGGCCATGCGATTGTCAGGATTACTCGCCCGGTTCGGTCCCTCGCCGTTCACGACCGCCGCTTGCAGCACGACCCGGCCGGGCACACCCCAGTCCGCCTGGACGCCGATGTCGCGCTTCGCGGCGTTGACGACCCGAGAACGCTCCGTGGTCTCCAAGGTCGTGGAGCTGAGCAGCGACTCGAGCGAGAAGGGGAGCCGGTACTGCCCCACCGTCGCGCCCCATCTCCCGTGGCTCAACCGGATGTAGAGGTCGGCGGCGGAGAGCGTCAGGGGTGAGGTCGCCGGCGTCGGGGCGGCGCCGATGGTGCGCATCTCGACCTGCGCGCGATACGACGCCCACGGCGTGATGCTGCCCTCAACGGCGAACCGCGCCCGCCGGAGGAAGAACGACGCGGTGTCACCCAGCGCCTGAAAGCGGGGCTGGAGATAGCCGCTCACCCGGGGCGTGGTCGAGAACGCAGCCGGAGTCTGCGCCGGCGCCGGTCCGGTGGGCGCCGCCGCGAGGGCGAGGAGCAGAGCGACGGGCGGCGAGCGCACCGGCACAAGCTACGGCGCCGGAGTCCCGATAGGCAACCCGTTACCTATCGACGCAAGATCTTCCGAAATGCAACGTCGCTCAGGCGCAGCGCTTCGCGCCGCCACCGCTCGAACACCTTCACGAGCCGGCGCGCCGCCGGGGTGAGTCGCGCGCCGCCGCGGCTCGATCCGCCCCGGCTGGTGGCCAGCACCTTGGAGCCGAGCACTCGCTCCATCGCGCGGATCCGGTTCAAGCAGGTGCGATAGCTCCACCCAACCTCCCGACCCGCCGCGCGGATGGTTCCGGTGCGATCCACGGCCTCGAGAAAGCGCAGATAGCGCGGCCCCATCAGGAACGCGCCGTCCCAGTTGAGCCACAGCTTGTGGTGGGGCTTCAGGTGCGCGCCGAGCGCTGGTGGGCGGGGGGAACGGCGGCGGGGTGAGACCATGCGAGTCAGGATGCGCTAGATTATGCGCCGAAACCTATCGCCGATCATTCCCATGAGCCAGCTGCTCGATGCCATCGCCGGCGTCCCCAATGCGTGCGAGCCGATCCCCGGTCTCGTCACGGGGGGGCAGCCCACGCTCGAGCATCTCGCGGCCCTGAAACGCGCCGGCTGCGCCGTGGTGATCGACATGCGTGAGGCGATGGAGCCGCAGCCGTTCCGCACGCCGGATGCCGTGGTCGCCGCGGGACTCGACTACAAGAGCATTCCCGTGGGCCACGGCGCCGTGAGCGACGCGACATTCGGTCGCCTCGTGGACGCCGTGCGCGAGCTCGCGGGCAAGCAACCCACGTTCGTGTACTGCTCCAGCGGCAACCGTGTGGGCGCGGGTCTCTTGCCGTATCTCATATTGGAGCAGGGGATGGACGAGGAGGGAGCGGTGGCCCTGGCGCTCCGCGTGGGACTGCGCAGCGCCGAGCTGATGGAGCAGGCGCTGGAATACGTGCGGGGACGGCAGGGCATCTAGCCGGGCGGGCCGGGCGGGCCGGGCGGGCCGGGCGCGCGCCTCACGGGTGGCGATGCCAGTACATGCGCATTTCGCTGATCTTGCCGTCCTTCGTCTCGCAGAACAATGCCCCGCGGGCGTCGACCCAGTCGCCGCTGCGGCGCCGGCGGTAGGTGCAGCGGAACTCGGTCGCGAACCACGGTCCCGCGGCGTAGATCTCCCCGGCCTTGAAGGTCACATCGGCCTGATTGGTGGGGACGTCCTTCCAGTAGGCGCGAATCGCCTCGAGGCCGGCGCTCGGCTCGCTGAACGGGGTCTCGACGAACACGGCATCGGGGGCGAACACGGCGGCGATGTCGTCCACGGCCCCACGCTCCCACCCGCGGCCAAACGTATTCAGCAGCTCACGATAGGCCTCGTGCATGGCGCCAATATACGCCAATCCGGAACAGCCGGTCGGGACGTATGGTACACGAAAGCGGCCGCGGGTCCCTTCCCCTTGGTCTCGCGGCCTTCGCACCGACCAATACCTTATTGAGGAGGATCGACGATGTTGAAGCGCATCCTCGCCACGACGGCCGTCCTGGCCCTGTTCGCGCTGCCGCTGGCGGCGCAAGGCCACGCGGCGACGGCGGGCAACGAGATGACGATCACCGGACAGGTGGTCGACCTCAACTGCAACACGACGAACGGTGCATCCGGCGCGGGCCACAAGGCGTGCGCGCAGGCGTGCGCCAAAGCGGGCGTGCCGCTCGGCATTCTCGCGAGCGACGGCATCATCTACCTGCCAGTGAGCTCCAAGCCGGGCGATCCGCAGAACTCGAAGCTCGAGCAGTACGCCGAAGCCAAGGTGAAGGTGAGTGGCATGCACCGCTTGGTGAGCGGCCTGCACACCATCGAGATCAAGACGGTCGCAGCCGCGTCCTGATGCGACGGGCCCCGGCCCCGGGGGGTGGGCGGGGCGCCGCGCTCGTCCTGGCGGCGCTCATCGCCTGCCGCCCCCCGGCGCCCTCGGGCTTCACGCTCCTCTTTCTGGGTCGCTCTCCGGCCGCATCGCTGGGCGGCCGCTCCTGGGCACCCGACCCCGACAAGAGCCGGTTGATCGCGTTCGATCGCGAGCTGCGCGTCGTGCGGCAGCTCACGAGTCCGCGACTCGCCACGCCGCTGGCGGTGGCGCCGCTCGGGACGAGCGAGCTGCTCGTCACCGAGCGCACGGGCGAGGGCGTGGTGCTGGACACCGCGGGCCGGGTGTTGCGCGAGTGGGACAGCCCCGACATCGCGTCGCTGTACGCCGCGGGCGGTGGGCGGATCGCCGCGGCACGCTCCCCCTATTACGTCCCGCAGCTCGGCACGTCGGAGCCGGACACGGCGCCTCTCATCCGCATGCTCGATACGCTGGGCCGCCCGACCGACGGGCTCGCGACCATCCGCCGGCCGGCGCTGCCGTTTCTCACCTACCTCGTGAACGCGGGAGCGATCGCGGTGGGACGGGGTGGGGCGGTGTACTACGCGCCGCTGGTGCGCGACGAGATCGGGAAGTACGCGCCTGGTGGTGAGCTGGTCTGGACGGCGACGCGTGGGCTCTTCTCGAGCGAGTCCGATCCCGTGTTCCTCCCGGCCAAAGGCGCGGAGCTGCGGATGCGGAGCGCGCTCGTGAACGTGGCGCTCGCGCTCGGGCCGGACGGCCGGTTGTACGCCCTCGGCGCGGACGACTCGGCGGCCACCCGGCTGCGGGTGGACGTGCTGGACACGGCGACGGGCGCGATCGTCGCGACCCGGCACCTCGGCCCGCACGAGACCGCCGTCGCGGTGAACGCGGCCGGTGCGCTGTCCGTGTTCGATGCGGAGTCACTGCTCGCGGGGGCGGGTGCCGCGGCAGGCGCGCGGGAGCCGTTCGCCCCGCCGTTCGTGCTGCCCGACCTCGAGGGCCACACGGTGACGCTGGCGCGGCTCGCGGGGAAGGTGACGCTCGTCAATTTCTGGGCCTCGTGGTGCGACCCCTGCCGCGAGGAGTTCCCGCACATGGCCGCGCTGTATCGCGAGTTCGACCGTGCGGATTTCGAGATCGCGGCCGTGTCGGACGACGTGGACCGTGGCAAGATGCTCGCGTTCGTGCGCCGCTACCGCCCACCGTTCCCGATCCTGGTGGGGGGCGGGCGCATGAAGCAGGTGTACCACTATCGTGGCCTGCCGTATTCTGTGCTGCTCGACCGGCGCGGC
>DATHGL010000061.1:0-4136 GCA_035317625.1 Gemmatimonadales bacterium
GGGCCGGAGGAACAGTGGTGTCCGTCGTCGGGCCGCCGGAGGCGCGGCCCGCTGACGGCCTGGCGATCGACTTCGTTGTCGAGGCCGATCGTGCCCAACTGGGTGAGGTTGTCCAGCGGGTGCGGGACGGACGACTGCGGACGAACATCGGCAACGTCGCGACCCTCGACGATGCCGTCGCGGCCCTCAACCCGACCGACCGGGTCTCAGGAAAGACGATCATCCGCATTCGTCCGTAAGGACTCGTTGGCGGATGGCTCCGATCTCTCGTGGCTTCCCCGTTGCCGAGCGGCTCGTAGCACTGCTCGGAAGTACTCGGGGAGTTTGCGGCAGGGCTCAAAAGGAGCCCGCGCCATCTGAAACGAGTACCGCAGTCGGCGCCAGTACCTCGCGACTGCCTGGTCCCCACGTGCCAGCTGGCCGATGTTCCTCGTCCTCGGCATGGGCACCGGGATCGGCGCCGTGCTCGCGCGGCTCGCCGTTCTTCACGCTCCGCGGCTCGTTCACAGACCGGGCAAGATCAAGGAGATGCGAGCTCGGTCGAGCCAGGGAAGGCTTACGAGTAAGAGAAGGCTTAGAAGGTGAGCGAGCTCGCCGTATTGGCGAGCACCGTCCCGGCTGGGATCAACCAGGACTATCTGCTGCAGGCCAGGCAGATGCAGGCGCTCTCCTTTGTGGTGCACATCCCGCTTGTCTGCTTCGGGATCGCCTTCCCAACACTGGTGTTGTTCGTCGAGTGGCTCTACTTGCGCACCGGCGACGAGCTCTACCGGACGCTGGCGAAGCGCTGGACGAAGGTGATGGCGGCCCTGTTCGCGGCCGGGGTCGTAACGGGCACGATCCTCAGTTTCGAGATGGGCCTGCTGTGGCCGAGCTTCACCGCCAGCTTCGGGAGCGTCTTCGGTCTCGGATTTGCGATTGAGGGGTTCTCCTTCTTCATGGAGGCGATCTTCATCGGGATCTACATCTACGGCTGGAGCCGGCTCTCCCCGCGAGCCCATTTCGCTAGCGGCATCCCCATCGCGATTGCCGGCATCACCGGCTCGCTGACGGTGATCTCGGTCAACGGCTGGATGAACCACCCGACCGGCTTCCATCTACGCGAGGGCAAAGCGGTCGACGTGCATCCCGTCCAAGCGCTCTTTGGCAACAGCTACTTCTGGCACGAGTTCGTGCACATGTATCTGGCCGGTTACATGGTCACCGGTTTCCTCCTCGCGGCCGCCTACGCGGCCGCGCGCCTGCGCGGGCGCTGGGGCCGCTACGAGCGCACCGCGCTCGCGATCCCGCTCGCCGTCGCCGCCCTCTGTGCGCCGGTGCAGGTGCTCGTCGGCGACTGGAACGGGCGCGAGGTGGCCCGTGCACAGCCGACCAAGCTCGCCGCCTTCGAGGGGCTCGGCGAGACGAGACGGGGCGCGCCCGTGCACTTGCTCGGCTGGTACAAGGACGGCCGGATCGAGTACGGGATCCCAATCCCGCGGCTGCTTTCCTTGCTCGCCTACCACGACCCGCACGCGCGCGTCGGCGGCCTCGACGCGGTTCCGGCGGACGAGCGCCCGCCCGTCAACGTCGTCCGCATCGCCTTTCAGACGATGGTCGGGATCGGCACCATGCTCGCCCTGCTCGGTTTCGCCTACCTCGCCGTTCGCTGGCGACGCAAGCGGCTGCCCGAGTCGCCCTGGTTCTACCGCGCACTTGCCGTAGCAGGGCCGCTCTCGGTGGTCGCACTGATCTGCGGCTGGGTGACGACCGAGGTCGGCCGTCAACCCTGGGTCGTCTACCGGGTGATGCGTACCTCCGAGGCCGTCACCGGCGCCGGCGGCATCCCCGTCGGCTACGCGACGCTCGCGCTCGTCTACCTTGGGCTCGCGCTCGCGGTCGCCTGGATCCTCATCCGACTTGCCCGCGCTCCGCTCGATCCGGCACCCGTCACCGCCGAGGAGCCCTGATCGTGCATCTCTACGAGCTGCCGCTGCTGTTCGCGCTCATCGGGCTCGCCTTCTACACGGTGCTCGCGGGAGCCGACTTCGGTGCCGGCTGGTGGCAGCTGACCGCGGGGAAGGGCCCGGACGCCGACTCAATCCGCGACCACGCCCACCGCGCGATGGGCCCGGTCTGGGAAGCGAACCACGTCTGGCTCATCTTCGTGCTGACCGTCATCTGGACTGCCTACCCGAGCGCCTTCGGCTCGATCGCCTCGACCCTCTCGATCCCGCTCTTCATCGCCGCGGTTGGAATCATCTTCCGCGGCACCGCCTATGCCCTGCGCGCCGGGGCGTCGACGAAACGCGAACTGAGCGCGATCGACACCGCCTTTGCCCTCTCCTCGATCCTGACCCCGTTCGCGCTCGGCGCCGCGGTCGGCGGAATCGCTTCGCGCCGCGTGCCGGTCGGGAACGCCGCTGGCGATCAGTTCTCGAGCTGGCTCAACCCGACCTCGCTTCTGATCGGCGTCCTCGCCGTCGCGACCGCCGCCTATCTGGCGGCCGTGTTCCTCTGCGCCGACGCCGCCCGGCTGGGCGAACCGGCGCTCGAGCGGAAGTTCCGCACCCGCGCGCTCACGGCCGGCCTCGTCAGCGGGGCGATCGCTCTCGCCGGCGTGGCCGTGCTGCGCTCCGACGCCCAGCCGCTCTACCACCGTCTCGTTGAGGGCAGAGGGTTAATCGGCCTGATCGCCTCGATCGTTGCCGGCTGCGCCACGCTCGCGCTCGTTTGGTGGAAGCGCTACGAGGCATCTCGCTACACCGCCGCGCTCGCCGTCGCCGCCATCGTCGCCGGCTGGGCGCTCGCACAATCGCCGGTCTTCCTCGAGGGACTGACGGTCCGGGAGGCGGCCGCAGGCCGGGACACGCTCGTCGCCGTGACCGTCGCGGTGCTCGCGGGAGCAGCGATCCTTTTCCCCTCGCTCGCGCTGCTCTTCCGACTTGTCCTAAGCGGAGGCGTCGGCCGTGGCGAGAGCCAGGCGGAGCAGCCGGCCCCCGCGCGCCCTCTGCTCACCGCCCTCGCACCGGGGCTGCTGCCGCGGCTCGCGATCGCTTGCCTCGTGGCCGGGATCGGGTTCCTCACCCTCGCCGACGCAGCCTGGGCGCATACGCTCGGCGTCTTCTGCCTCTTCGCCTTCATCGTCGCCGCGTTTCCCGCGGCTCTTCCACCCGACGTGCTGCCCACCCCCCTCAAGAACCCCGGTGCAGAGAAAGCGGACCCGCGGTGAGTTGGCTCCGTCACATGGGTTCGCAGAACGTTGGCTCTCTGCGGAAACCGTCCGGGTGACCCCCGTGCTTTGCTGCGCGTCATCGGCTCCCCGCCGCACAGCGGCGAGGAGGTCGCGCTCGTCGAGGCTGTCGGACGTCAGTCCGTGAGCCCGCATCATGGCGTTCCGCTACCCGCTCGGTGCTTCAGAATGCGTTCGCGGCCGACTTCCACTCCTGAAGGCGCTGCGCAATGAGCTGGGCCCGCGCTTCCTCGCTCCCGCCGTCCAACACCTGGAGGTCTGATGGGTCGGCTCGGAGGTAGATCCCGGCGGTTCGGGCGTTCAGCGCGGGGTCGCGATCCGACCGTGTCGTCCAGTACCCGGTGGCGCGGTCGACAGTCTCCACCCTGATCTCGCCGGTGCCCTCGAGCTGCGGGGCATTCGCGTGCCGAGGGCGCTCGCCCTTCCAGAAGTAGAAGACGCCGGCCGGATCCCTGCGCTCCTTTGCAGCCTCGCTCCAGTAGCGGGCCGACAGGGTGCCGTCCTCCTGCCAGGCCCGGCCGGTCACGTTCAGGCCACCGTCGCGGTCCCGCGAGATGCGCAGGAGGCTCACCGCCGACGGTTCGTCCTCGCTCCGCATGGTGAGCGAGAGCTGCCACCACAGCCCCTCGATCGGGCCGCGGCGACCCTCGGTCTCGATCGCCTTGCGGAGCTTCTGGTTGATCGCGCGAACCTCCGCCGGGCTGGTGGCCGGGTCGTAGCGGACGGAGGTCAGTCCGAGCAGGTCGCTCGGCAGCTTCGAACCGTGCGCGTGGAGGATGAACGTACGCCGGATGCCGAGCGCGCCGCCGAACAGCCCGGCCTCGAACACCACGTTGTCGCGCGGCGACGCCTGGCCGGCCTGCGACGCATCCGTCGTCGTCCAGTCGTCCTGGGCGAACACGAA
>DATHGL010000062.1:0-13420 GCA_035317625.1 Gemmatimonadales bacterium
CTGTGGGAGGAGGTGAAGGCGGGGAAAGACGCTCACGGCCACAGCTTGTAGAGCGTGCGCGGGAATGCGATCGCTTCGCGAATGTGCGGGATGCCGCAGATCCACGCCACCGTGCGCTCCACGCCCAGCCCGAACCCGGCGTGCACGAAGCTGCCGTATTTTCGGAGATCGAGGTACCAGCTGTACGCCTCCTCGGGCAGCTGCTCCGCGCGGATCCGGGCGATCAGCTTGTCGTAGTCGTCCTCCCGCTGGCTGCCGCCGATGATCTCGCCGTACCCCTCGGGGGCGAGCATGTCGTTGTTGAGGACGGTGCGGGGGTCGGCGGGGTTCTCCTTCATATAGAAGGCCTTCACCGTCTTGGGATAGTTGAAGACCATCACCGGGCGGTCGTACTGCTTGGCGAGCAGCGTCTCCTCGTCGCCCCCCAGGTCGCGTCCCCATTCCATGTCGCTGCCGAGCACCTTGAGCTTCGCGACGGCGTCGCTGTACGAGATGCGGGGGAAGGGCGGGCGCACCGCCTCGAGCGGCGTCACATCCCGCTCGAGCTCCGCCAGCTCGGGCTTGCGGCGCTCGAGGGCGCGCGCCACGATGTAGGAGACGAATTCCTCCTGCAACGTCATGTTCGCCGCCGAGTCGTTCCACGCCACCTCGGGCTCGACCATCCAGAACTCGGTGAGGTGGCGTCGGGTCTTGGACTTCTCCGCCCGGAACGTGGGCCCGAAGCAATACACCTTGCCGAGCGCCGCCGCCGCGGCCTCGACGTACAACTGTCCCGTCTGCGCCAGGTACGCCTTGCCGAGGTCGAAGTAGTCGGTGGCGAACAGGGTCCCGGCGTGCTCGCCGATCGACCCGGTGAGGATCGGCGTGTCCACCAGCACGAAATTCCGCTCGTAGAAAAAGTCACGGATCGCCTGCACGACTTCGTGGCGCACCCGCGCGATGGCCACCTGGTGACGACTCCGCAGCCACAGGTGGCGGTGCTCGAACAGGAACGCAGTGCCGTGCTCCTTCGGCGTGATCGGGAAGTCGCGGCTCGGCCCGAGGATCGTCAGGTCGGACGCCGTGAGCTCGACGCCGCCCGGGCCCCGCGCGTCGGCCCGCACCACGCCCGTGACCGCGACCGAGGTCTCCTGCGTGAGCTGGCCGAACCCTTCCCACGCGGCCTCGGGGACGTCCTTCTTCGAGAGCACCACCTGCAGGTAGCCGGTGCCGTCCCTCAGGGCCACGAACGCGATCTTGCCGGACGAGCGCGTCGTCATCACCCAGCCGTGCACGGTGACCGTCTGGCCGACGAGCGGCGGGAGCGCTTCGATCCGATGGAAGCCGGGCATGCGGGCGAATAGACTAGCGGTGAAACGCGGAACGCGGAAGTGGGAACGCGGAACCGAAATGCCTGTTCCGACTCCCGCGTTCCACGTTCCACGGTCCCGTCAGCCCACCCGAAACAGCTCAAACCCCCGTTCATACCGCTGCACGATCCGCTCGCGATACGGTGCGTGTTGCCGTTCCCCCAGCGCCGGATCGCGCGCGATGATCTCCCCCGCCGCCCGGCGCGCCGCCTCGAGCAGCGGCAGATCGGTCGCGAAGTTCGCGTAGCGCAGCGCCATCCCGCCCGACTGGCGCGCCCCCGCCAGCTCGCCCATGCCGCGCTCCTGGAGATCGAGCTCCGCGATCTTGAACCCGTCGTTCGTCTCGGTGAACGCCCGCAGTCTGGGCGCCGCCTCCGGAACGTCGGACACGAGGATGCAGTGGCTCGCCGCCGCCCCCCGCCCCACGCGCCCCCGCAGCTGGTGCAGCTGCGCCAGACCGAACCGTTCGGCGTGCTCGATCAGCATCACCGTCGCGTTCGCCACGTCGATCCCCACCTCGATCACGCTCGTCGCCACCAGGACGTGCACCGCGGTGTCCCGGAACGCCCGCATGGTCGCGTCGCGCTCGTCCGCCTTGAGCCGGCCGTGCACCAGGCCGACCGTGAGCTCCGGAAACACCTTGGCCAACCGCCCCGCCATCACGGTCGCGGCCTTCACGTCGGCGCGCTCGGACTCGTCGATCACCGGATAGACCACGTAGGCCTGGCGCCCGGCCGCGCACTCGGCGCGGATGAACTCGTAGATCTTGGGGCGCGCGGCCTCGGTGCGGAGCGCCGTCTTGACGGTGCCCCGGCCGGGGGGGCGCTCGCGCAGCTGGGTCACGTCCAGGTCGCCGTACAGCGTGAGGGCGAGGGAGCGCGGAATCGGTGTCGCGGTCAAGAGCAGCACGTCGGGCGCGTCCCCTTTCTCCACCAGAGCCGCCCGCTGCTCCACCCCGAAGCGGTGCTGCTCGTCGATCACGGCGAGGCCGAGCCGCTGGAACTTGACCGCCTCCTGAATCAGCGCGTGCGTCCCCACCACCACACGCGACGCCCCTGCGGCGATCCGCCCACGCGCCGCCGCCTTCTCCACCGGCGTCAGGCGTCCGATCAGGAGATCGGGCTGGAGCGCGAGCGGCTCGAGCAGGCGCGTGAGCGTCGCGAGGTGCTGCTCGGCCAGGAGCTCCGTCGGCGCCATGATCGCCGCCTGGTAGTCGTTCTCCACCGCGAGCAGCATCGCGAACAGCGCGACCACGGTCTTGCCCGTCCCGACGTCCCCCATCAGCAGCCGATGCATCCGGAGTGGGGCGGTCATGTCGTCCGCGATCTCGCGGACCGCGTGCCGCTGATCGGCGGTCAGCTCGAACGGCAGGTGCTCCTTGAGGCGCGTCGTAAGCGCTTTCTTGAGCACGAAGCTGATGCCGGCGCGGGCGCGCTTCGCCAACGCGCGGGCGCGCGCCTGGACCAGCTGCTGGTCGAACAGCTCGTCGAACGCGAGCCGGCGGCGGCCCGCCTCGGCGTCGGCCGGCGTCGCCGGCCGATGCACCGCCGCGAGCGCCGCGCGGAGGTCGGGCAGCCCCACCGCAGCCCGCAGCGCCGGCGGATGCGGGTCCTGCACCAGTGCCAGCAGCGCGTCGAGATGCTGGTGCACCAGGCCGCGAATCTGGCGATGGCTCAGGCCTTCCGTCGCAGGATACACGGGCAGCACCAGGCCGCGCTCCGGCCCGTCCTCCCCCGCGTCCGCGAGAATCACGAACTCGCGCGGCACCAGCTGGCGGCCGTGGTAGTAGCGCACCGGCCCCGTCACCAGCAGCAGCTGGTCTTGCTTGATCTGGCGCTCGAGGAACGGCTGGCCCGGCCAGGCGCACTCCAGCACGCCGCTCTCGTCCCGCAGCACCGCCCGGAACACACGCAAGCCACGGCGCGTCGGCAGCACCCCCGTGCTGGCCACGCGCCCGACGCACGTCACCTCCTGACCGACGTGCGCCTGGGCGAGCGGCAAGACCGCCGTCGCGTCGAGGTAGCGATGCGGCGCGTGGTACAGCAGGTCGCCGACGCTCCTGATGCCGAGACGCGCGAGCGCCTCGGCGCGCTTGGGGCCGACACCCTTCAAGTATTTGACCGAGGTGGTCAGGTGCAGCGGCATCAGGGCAGTCCCTGCCGCCGCCGCCAGGCCCACTCGGCGGCGAACGCGGCGATGGCCACGGCGAACAACCACCAGCGCTCCCGCAACGCCACGCTGACGACCCGTCCCTGCCGCGTCCCAGGCTGGGACGCGAGCACCACCGCCTGCGGCCGCCACTCGTCCGAGTACGAGTCCACCACCACCATCCCGCGCTCCGCGCCGTCGGCGGCTGCGTAGCGGTACGCGCCCGGCGGGGCACGCAGCTCCGCCCTGCCGCCGGCGTCGAACCGCAGCGTGTCGACGTGCTGCCCACGCTCCGTGGTGAGCGACACCACCACGTTTCGCGGCTCGCCGCCTCCCGTCCAGCGCCAGACGACGGGCATTCCGTTCGGCACCTCGTACGTCAGCGGAGCGAACCTCTCCCCTCTCCCCTCTTCCCCAGCCAGCAGCCAGTCGGCCAGCGCCGCTACCAGCGCCCGATACGCCTCGGCGCTCGCGCCGCCCCGGAACGCCCAGCGGTACAGCCCGCCGGCCGCGACCACGGCGTGGCGCCGGCCAGCGTGCTCCGACAAGACCACCACCGGACGCGGCGGGCCGCGCCGGGCGAGCCGCGCCGCCAGCGCGACCGTGGCCAGGCTGTCGGGGACCAGCTCGGCCAGGGACGTGGCGGGCGGGAGCGAGTCCCACGCCACACCCGCGAGCGCCGCCGCGAGCGGCGAGGGGCCGGGCGGCTGCACGTACCAGTCGCCGTCCAGTCGCCGCGTGCCAGGCCAGACCAGCACGGCTCCCTTGGGGCTGAAACGGCTGAACGTCGGGGGGTCGCCGGCCTCGATCACCAGCTGGGCAGACGCCACCGCCTGCGCCACGACGCTGGGCGCGCGGTCCTCGAGCGTGGCCGCGTCGCGCCACGGGGTCCCGCCCGGCTCCGCCGCCACGAACACCCGCACCGGCAGGCGCGCCACATCCTCGAGCGTGCGTGCGAGGAAGCGCGTCTCCCAGTCGGGCGGTGCTGCGAGCAGCACGACGGAAGGCTGCGGGCTCACCTGGAGCACGAAGACGCGCGCGTCGTCGCGGGGTTCCTCGTCCCCCACCCCCTCCAACCGCACCTCCACCGCCACCCACCCGCCCGGGAGACGGGAGGCGGGAAACGTGAGGTCGGTGGACACGATCCCGCTGTCAGGGAGCTCGACGTTGCGCGACAGGAGGCGACGGCCCAGGGCACTCAACGCGAGGGTCGCCTCCCGTCTCCCGCCTCCCGTCTCCCGTCTCCCGCCTCCCGCCTCCCGTCTCCCGCCTCCCGCCTCCCGTTTCCCGGCCGTTCCGTAGCTCACCCGGAGCCGTATCGTGTCTCCGGCGCTCACCCGTCTCGGTCCTTCGACGGAAGCGACAAAGGCATCGAAGAACGCGGGCCGGGGAAGGACGACGATCCGCGCCCGCTGGAGCACATCGACAGGCAGATCGGCGCGATCGGTCACCGCCCCGTCGCTGACGATCGTCAGGGGACCGCCGCGGGCCGCGGCCGCATCGAGGGCGGGGGCGAGCCGGCTCGTGCCGTCGCTGGGCGGCAGCGTGTCGAACCCGCCGACGCGCTCGCCGAACCGCCAGATCACCCCCCCGCCTCCGCGCGCGAGGGCCAGGGTCGTGTCACGCGCTTCGCGCCAGCGGCCGCCGTGCCCACCCATGCTGAGCGAGGCATCGAGCAGCACGAGCGGTGGCGCGTCACCCGCTGCGCGACGGGCGGTCGTCGGATTCCACAGGAGCAGCGCCAGCGCCCCCAGACCGGCGGCGCGCAGCGCGGCGAGGCCAACCGTCACCCGGCGAGGCACGCGAGCGCCTCGACCAGCGTAAACCGCCCCTCGTGCAACGCCCGGCCGACGATCGCGCCCGCGAGCCCCGCGTCGCGCGCGCGCCGCAGGTCGTCGAGCGATGCGACCCCACCCGAGACGATCACGTCCAGGCCGAGCGTGGCGATCGCCCGGGCGCCCGCCACGTCGGGCCCGGCGAGCGTCCCGTCGCGCGTCGCATCGGCATAGACCACCGTGCGCGCGCCCGCGGCCCGCACCCGCCGGGCCAGCTCGAGCGGCGTCACGTCGAACCTGGCGGCCGATCCGCGCGGCGCCACGCGACCGTCGCGCGCGTCGATGCCGACGGCGAGCCGCTCCGCGTCCGGTCGCCCGAGCAGTCGCCCGACCAGCGCCGCATCGACCGCCGCCGCGCCACCGATCACGACGCGGCTCGCGCCCCAGGCGAGCGCCTCGGCGATGGCCGCTTCGGTCGCGAGGCCCCCGCCGACCTGGACGCGGAGCGGCGCGTCGGCGAGCACCCGCTGCGCGAGCGCGCGGTTCTCCCCCCGGCCGAGGGCGCGGTCGAGATCGACGAGATGCATCCAGCGAGCCCCGTCGCGCGCAAGCTGGCGCACCACAGCCACGGGGTCGGCGGCGCAGGAGGCACGCGCCACCCGCCCGCCCTCGATGTCAACGGCGGGGTAGAGCTCCACGGATGAAAAGGAAACTAATCGGGCGTGGCGGCGGCGATGGCGGGAGCGACCGGCACTTTCGGCTCGAGCTGCGCGATCAGACGGTCGCGTTCGGCATCGAAGGCGCCGGCGAGCGGCTTCGGCACCGGGGTGCCCGCGCCCATGTCTTTGCGCCGCGGGTTCGTGGCCCGGCCGTTGACCAGGAATTCGTAGTGCAGGTGCGGCCCGGTCGAGAGTCCCGTGGACCCGACGTAGCCGATCGTCTGCTCCTGCTTCACGCGCTCTCCCACGCGCAGCCCGCGCGCGAACGCGGAAAGGTGTCCATAGCGCGTGCGGATACCGTTGGCGTGACGCAGCTCGATCAGGTTGCCGTAGCCGCCCTCCTCCCGCCCCACCCGCATCACGAGCCCGTCGGCCGTCGCCCGCACCGGCGTCCCGTACGCCGCGGAGAAGTCCACACCCTCGTGCGTGCGCCACATGTGGAGGATCGGGTGATACCGCGAGCCGAACCCGCTCGAGATGCGGCGGTACGGGAGCGGCGCCCGCAGAAACGCGCGCCGCAGCGACCGGCCGCGCTCGTCGTAGAAGCCCGCCACGCTCGCCGCTGCATCCTCGAAGGAGAACGCGTATTGGGGCGTGCGCGCCACGTCCACGCGCGCCGCGAGGATACGGCCGAAGCGCCGTTCGCCCTCGGGCGACTCGAGGCGCTCGAGCAGCACCGTGAACCGGTCGCCCGGGCGGATGTCGCGGGTGAAGTCGACCTCCCAGTCGTACACGTCGGCGATCGCCCACGCCAGCTGGCGCCGCTCCACCGCGGGCAGGAACGAATCGGGCATCGCCTTGTCGAGCGCGTCGTACAGCGACGACGTGATCACGCCCGTCACCCGCAGCCGCACGATGGTCCAGGGAATCGTCTCGACCGCCTCGGTCCAACCGGCGTCGCCCCGCGTCACGCTGAGGCGCCGGTCGGGCGAGAGTCGCACCGTCACCCGGGTCGCGACGCTGTCGGTCTTGAGGCGACGGAACTGGAACGCCAGGCCCGGGCGGAGGCGGCGCACCGGGAGGCCGCGCGCGGCGGCGAGGAAGGCCGCGTAGTCGCGCCCCGTGACGTGGCCGCGCGCCAGCACGTCGGCGAGCATCTCGCGCCGACCGAGCGTTTCGGTGAAATCGGTGTAGGCCGCGTCCACCACGATGGTGGGCGCCGTGAGCGGCCGTCGCCACGGCCACGCGTCGCGCGCCGCCCAGGAGAGGCCAACGACGGCGAGTGCGCCGGCGACGACGTAATGACTGGCGCGCCAGGCCATCAGTCCATCTGCCGCCGGATGAAGGTGGGAATCTCGAGCTCGTTCAGCTCCGCGGGCAGCGGAGGAGCGGGGCGCCGGGCCGGGGTCTCCGCCGGCTTCACGTACCCTGCCGCCGGCGCCGGCGTCGGCCGCGCGCCGCGCTCGCGGAACGGCAGCACGCCCGGTGCGGCCCGGTGCGGCGCCTCCGCGCCCGCCGCCGGCCTGTCGAATCCCGTCGCGATCACGGTCACCCGGATCTCGCCGTGCATCGCCGGGTCGTTCACGGTGCCGAAGATGATCTCGGCCTCTTCGCCCGCCGCGTCCTTTACGACGTCCGAGATCTGCGTGACCTCCCCGAGCGTCAGGTCCTCGCCGCCCGTGATGTTGATGAGCACGCCGGTGGCGCCGCTGATCGAGATGTTGTCGAGCAGCGGCGAGGAGATCGCCTGCTGCACCGCCTCCATCGCGCGGTTCTCGCCCCGCCCCATGCCCGTCCCCATGATCGCCGCGCCGCCGTTCTGCATGACGGTGCGCACATCGGCGAAATCCACGTTCACGATGCCGGTGACCGTGATGAGCGAGGAGATGCCCTGCGTGGCGTGCAGCAGCACGTCGTCGGCCTTCTTGAGGGCGTCCTGGAAGGGGATCCCCTTGCCGACCACGGCGAGCAGCCGCTCGTTCGGCACCACGACCATGGTGTCGACATGCTTGCGCATTTCGGCGATTCCCATTTCCGCCTGACGCATGCGCTTGCGGCCTTCGAACAGGAACGGCTTGGTGACGATCCCGATGGTGAGCGCGCCCAGGTCGCGCGCGATCTGCGAGATGATGGGGGCCGCCCCCGTCCCCGTCCCGCCGCCCATGCCGCAGGTGACGAACACGAGATCCGCGCCTTGGAGTCCGTGGAGGACCTCGTCCCGGTTTTCCTCGATGGCCTGACGGCCGATCTCCGGGCGCGCCCCCGCGCCCAGCCCGCGCGTGAGCTTCTTCCCGATCTGCACCTTCACGTCGGCCTTGTTGTTGAGCAAGGCCTGCGCGTCGGTGTTCACCGAGATGAATTCGACGCCCTGGAGTCCCTCGTCGACCATGCGGTTCAAGGCGTTGCCGCCGCCCCCGCCCACGCCGACGACCTTCATGCGCGCGTTCTGCGATACGGTCTCTTCGAGCTCGAAGATCATGGCTCCCTCGGGTGACCGATCAGAAGAAGTCCTGCAACCACCGCTTCAGCGGTCCGAACAGCTTCTCGACGCCCCCACTCCTGGCGAGCGAGCCCCCGGGCGCGCCGCCTCCCCCCCCCTGCGCCAGCCGGCGCGCCGCGTACAGCACCAGCCCCACCGGCACGGCGTAGCGCGGCGCCTGGACGCTGTCGACGAGCCCCGAGATCCCCTGCTCCGGTGTCCCGGCCCGCACCGGCACGGCGAACGCGTCGCGCGCCAGCTCCACCATCCCCGGCACGTGCGCCGTCCCGCCCGTCAGCACCACGCCCGCCGGCAGCCGTCCCCCCCCGTACCCCGCCCGCTCGAACTCGCGCTGCACCAGTTGAAAGATCTCGTCCACCCGCTGGTGGATGATGTGGGACAGCAGCTCGCGCGATGCCTGGCGCGCCCCTTGGCTCGGCGTGGACGGCAGGTTCACCATCTCCGAGGCATCCACCAGCGGCTGGTAGGCAACGCCGTGTCGCTCCTTCAGCCGCTCCGCGTCCGCCTGCGTCACACCCAGGCCCTGCACCAGGTCGTTGGTGACGTGCGCGCCGGCAAAGTTGATCGACGCCAGGTGACGGATCTTCCCTTCGTGGAAGATCGCCACGCCCGTCGAGCCGCCGCCCACCTCCACCAGCCCGACTCCGAGCTCCTTCTCGTCGTCCGTCAGGACCGCGTACGAGGCGGCGAGCGGCTCGAGCACCAGCTCCGCGGGCCGGTAGCGCGCCCGCTCCACGCTGCGGCGCAGGTTCTGCGCGGCGGTAGACTGCACCGTCACGAGATACATCTCCACTTCCAGCCGCGTGCCGGTCATCCCCACCGGGTCCGAGATGCCGCGCTGCTGGTCGACCACGTACTCCTGCGGGATATCGTGCAGCAGCTCGTGGTCGCGTCCCAGCGAGACGGCGCGCGCCACCTCGTTCACGCGCGCCACGTCCTCCGCGGTGACCTCGTCGCCCGACACCGCCACGACGCCCGGCGACGTGCGGGCCGAGACGTGCTCGCCCGCGATCCCGCACGTCAGCGCGCTCACCTTCACGCCCGCCATCCGCTCGGCGTCGCGCATCGCCGCGACGATCGAGCGGCTGGTCTCGTCGATATCCCGCACCATGCCGCGCCGCACGCCCGCGTTCTTGGCGAGCCCCACGCCCAACACCTTGGCGAGCGGCAGCCGGGGCAGGTCGCCCACGACTTCGGCGATCACGGCGCACGTCTTCGTGCTGCCGAGATCGAGCCCGGCCACGAGTTGGCGATCCCGGCTCACGCCCCCCCCGTCCCGCTCTCACCGCCCCCACTCGCGGTCGCCCGGCGCCGGACCACGACTTGGCCGGCGAAGCGGGCGTCCAGCTCCACGTAGGGACGCCCCTTCGCAGCGAGATCCTGCGCTACCAGCACCACGGCTCGAATGACCTCCGGCCCGGCGTCGCGCCCGACCACCACGCGGCGGGACCCGATTTCCAGGGACACGCCGCCGCGCGCCACGCCCCGCGCGCCGGTGATGGTCTGAAACAGCGCCGGATCCACCGCCTGGATCAGCGCCAGCACTCCCACCACGCCCGAATCGCGGGTCGCCGCGATCGGCAAGTCGAGGCCCGAGCGCGCCGGATCGAACGGGAGCGCCCGGCCCGCGGCGTCCACCGCGACCAGGCCGGCTCCACGCGGTCCCGGTGCGAGCGCCGCCGGCTCCACCTCCCGCACCTCGACGGTCAACGCTGCCGGCAGGCGGCGCACCACCCGTGCGTCCGCCACCCCCGCCAGTCCCCGCACCCGATCCGCGAGCAACCGCGTGTCGCCGAAGACGCTGGCGTGCGGCGCCAGCCGCAGGGCCGCAAGCACGCTCTCCGGCGTCAGATTGCGTACGCCCACGAGCTCGACCTGACGCACGCGAAAGAACGCCACGTGCCGCAACACGAGCGGCGCACCGAGCCACCCGAGCGCGACCAGCACCGCTCCCGCGACGCCGGCGACCGCCTGCCGCCGCCACCGCGGCCACCGTCGCCGCCTCACCGTCGCGACCCCAGCTTTTCCAGCAGCTCCGGTCCCACTCGCGTGATATCACCCGCCCCCAGCGTGAAGACCACATCACCCGCCCGAACCGTCGCAGCGACCTGCTCCGCGACACCCGCGCGCTCGCGCACTGCCACCGTCGTCGCCCCCGCCCGCGCCGCACCGCGCGCCACGACGTCCGCACTCACACCCGGAAGCGGCTGCTCGCGGGCCGCGTAGATCGGCGCTACCACCACCACGTCCGCCGCCGCCAGCGCCCGGCCCAGCGCGTCACCGTGCAGCGCCGTGCGCGAAAACAGGTGCGGCTGAAACACCGCGACCACGCGCCGCTCGGGGAACGCCTGACGCGCCGCCGCGAGCGTCGCCTGCACCTCCGTGGGATGGTGCGCGTAGTCGTCCACCACCGTCACGCCGTGCGCCTCGCCCACCCGCTCGAACCGCCGCCCCACGCCGCTGAACGTCGCGAGCGCCGCGAGCGCCCGCTCGAGATCCGCGCCCAGCTCGTGCGCCACCGCCAGCGCGGCCGCCGCGTTGCGCACGTTGTGGAGCCCGGGCACCGCCAGCTGCAACGTCACCGCCCGACCTCCCGGCAACTCGATCCGCGCCGTCGAGCCCCGCTCCGTGAACGCGGGTTGCGCGATCCGCACGTCCACGCCCACCGCCGTCCCGACCCGCCACACCGGTGCCGCCAGCCGCGCCGCGACCCGCGCGGCACCCGGGTCGTCGGCGCCCACGATCACGCGCCGCGCCGGGCCCGCGAACTGCACGAACGCGTCCTCCAACGCCGCCACGCTGCCGTCGTAACACTCGAGGTGGTCGGCCTCGACGTTGTTCACGACGGCCACCGACGGCGTGAGCGACAGAAACGCGCGATCGAACTCGTCGGCCTCGACGACGTACAACCCGCCCCCGCCCGGCTCGGCCGCGCCCACGCGCGCGTTGCCACCCCACCGAGCGACGCGGCCGCCGGCGAGTCCCGTAGGATCCCGCCCGGCGGCCGCCAACGCCTCCGTGACCATCACCGTGGTGGTCGTCTTTCCGTGCGTTCCCGCCACGGCGACCACTGTTCCACCGGCGACGGCCTGGCTGAGGGCGTCAGCCCGCCGTACTACCGGGACCCCGAGGGCGCGTGCTCGCTCCAGCTCCGGGTGGTCTCCCGGTATCGCCGCGGTGACCACGAGCGCCCGGGCTCCAGCCACATGCCCCGGGTCGTGACCCCGCCAAATTTCCACCCCGATGGCTGCCAAATCGGCGGCGCCAGAGGGGTCGTTATCACAGCCGGTTATCGCGACGCCCTGTCGTCTGGCGAGGAGCGCCAAGCCGCTCATGCCCGCTCCGGCGATCCCCATGAAGTGGATCGGACGGGAATCCACCGTAGCAAACAAGGTCATTAGTGAGGGGCTAATATAGCGAATCTACGAAACTTGGGAAAGACACCACGGCCTTTTCACACGATCAGTGTCAAAATCCTCGACACCATCTCCCGGGCGGCGTTGGGGTGCCCTCGACCCCGCGCCCGGGCGCCGAGCGACTCGAGTCGCGCGCCGTCGCCGAGCACCGCCAGCACGTGCTCGGCGAGTGTGTACGGCGTCAGCTGCTGTTCGGTGAGCAGCACGGCGGCGCCGGCGGCGGCGAGGGCGCGCGCGTTCTCGGTCTGGTGGTCGGCCGCCGCCGAGGGGAGCGGGATCAGAATGCTCGGCTTGCCCCAGGCGCACAGCTCGGCGACGGTCATTGCGCCGGCGCGCGCCACCACCAGATCCGCCGCGCGGTACGCCGCCGTCATGGGATCGAAAAAGCCGCGGACGACGACGCGACCCGGCACGGCGTAGCGCGCCAGCGCCTCCGCGTGCGCCGCTCCGGTCCCCCACAGCAGGTTCGTCGCGTCGAGCAGCCGGCGCTCGAGCGCGCCGGCGACTGCGTAGTTGATCGCCCGCGCGCCCTGACTGCCGCCGAACACCAAGAGCGTGCGGCGCTCGGGCGCGAGACCCAGGTCGGCAAGCGCGGCGCCGCGGTCTCCCGGCGCCGGCGGGCGAACCGGGTTGCCCAGGGTGAACACGTGGGTCTCTGGGCCGACCGTGAGACGGTCGCGCGCTTCGGGGAACCCCAAGTGCACCTGCCGCGCGTGGCGCGCCAACCAGCGCGTCGTGAGTCCGGGAAACGCGTTTTCTTCGACCAGCACGGTCGGGATCCGCGCGCGTTGCGCCCGCCACACCACCGGGCCGGCGGCGTAGCCGCCGGTGCCGATCACGACCGCCGGCCGCTCGACGTCGAGCACGCGCCCCACCGCCCTCCACACCCGGCCGGCGATCAGCAGCCAGCGCAGGTTCTTCCACCAGGTGCGCCGGTAGATCGGCTCGATCGGCAGCAGGTGATAGCGAAACGGATAGCGCGGCAGCAGCTCGGCTTCGATGCCCCGCTCGGCGCCTACCAGCACGGGCTCGAGGTCGGGACGAGCCTGACCGAGCGCCTGCGCGAGGGCGAGGGCGGGCATGAGGTGGCCGCCGGTGCCGCCGCCGGTGAGGAGCACCCTCAATCCCACCCCCACCCAACGCGGAAGCCGGAACGCGGAACGCGGAACAGGAGGTGAGAGTTCGATTCGCGAAGCTCGATACTCGGTTCGATACGTGCGCGATCTGTTCCGCGTTCCGCGTTCCGCGTTCGGCGTTCGACTATTGTTCCGCATTCCACGCTTATCACGACGCCGCTCCTCGCCGTCCTCTCCCAATGCTGATCAGCACGCCGGTCGCGACCAGGGCGACGAACAGGCTCGAGCGGCCGTACGAGATGAACGGCAGCGTGATGCCCGTCGCGGGGAGGAGCGCGAGACTCACGCCGATGTGGAGCACCGCGGTGATCCCGATCAGGCCCGTCAGTCCCACCGCGAGCAGCTGGCCGAACAGATCGCCCGCCGCCCGCGCGATGCGGAAGCCGAGCCACACGAACCTGCCGAACAGCACCAGGATCCCGAGCACACCCAGGAAG
>DATHGL010000063.1:0-5614 GCA_035317625.1 Gemmatimonadales bacterium
TTCGTCATCTTGCTCTCGAACCGTGTCCATCCCACGCGGGCCAACACGGCGATCCTGCACGTTCGGGCGCGCGTAGCGGACCTCGTCGCCGACGCGCTCACTCATCCGGAGCTCTAAGAGCGTCGTTACTCTACCACCGTCTGCCAGCCGCGCCGCGACAAGTCGCGGTAGATGATCCCACCCGCGATGGCGGCGACCCCGAGCAGCAGCACGCCGGGTAGGGGTTCGTGCAGCAGGAGTTTCCCCACGCCGAACAGCGCCCCGTAGACCAGCACGCAGCCCGCCACCCAGTCGATCAGGTTGGAGAGGCCGTCAGTGGACGGGTGCACGTCCGGGGCGAGCGCGGCCACCGGCCCCCACCCCGCCCGGGACGGCCGGGTGCGGCGATAGAACGCCACGAGCGTCGACTCCGACTCGGGACGCGTCAGGAACGTGACGGCGAGCCACGCCACCGTCGTGACGGCCACCGTGACCAGCACGATGCGCGCGAAGTCGAGCGGCTGGTCGCTATCGAGCCCGCCCACGGTCTGCAACAAGACCGACACCACGAACGCCGTGATCATCGCCGCGACCTCGCTCCACGCGTTGATGCGCCACCAGTACCAGCGCAGCAGCAGCACGGCGCCGGTCCCCGCGCCCGTGATGATCAGCAGTTTCCACGCGCCGCCGATCGACTCGATGCGGAAGGCCACGGCGGCGGAGATCACCGTGAGCAGGGCCGTGGCGACCCGCGACGCCAGGACGTAATGCGACTCGCTCGCATCGCGGCGCACGAAGCGGCGATAGCAGTCGTTCACGAGATAGCTGGCTCCCCAGTTGAGCTGGGTGGCGATCGTGGACATGAAGGCCGCCGCAAACGCGGCAACCATGAGCCCCCGGAGCGACGACGGGAGATAGTCGATCATCACCCGGATGTAGCCGGTTTCCGGGTCGGCCAGTCCGGGATAGAGGATGAGCGACGCCAGCGCCACCAGGATCCAGGGCCAGGGCCGCACGGCATAGTGCGCGATGTTGAACCACAGCGTCGCGAGCAACGAGTGTCTCTCGTCCTTCGCGCTCAGCATCCGCTGCGCCACGTAGCCGCCGCCGCCGGGTTCGGCTCCGGGATACCACGTGGCCCACCAGTTCACGGCGATATAGACGAAGAAGGTGAGCATCGGCATCCACGCGGAGCCGACGTCGGGGACGAAGCTCAAGACCGATCCCTGCCCGTCGCTCGAGAGCTTCGCCTTCATGGCCTCGATCCCCCCCACCGCCTGCACGGCCACCACGGCGAGGACGATCACCATGCCCATCTTGATCACGAACTGGAACAGATCGGTCACCAGCACCCCCCACAGCCCCGAGAGCGTCGAGATCGTGGACGTCAGGACGATCAACCCGACGACGATCCACAGCGCCTCGCCCTTCGAGATGGTGAAGACCAGCTGCAGGATCTTCGCCATCGCCAGGTTGACCCAGCCAAGGATGATGCAGTTGATGAGCAAGCCCAAGTAGACTGCCCGGAAGCCCCGCAGGAACGCGGCCGGCCGGCCGGCGTAGCGGATCTCCGAGAACTCGATGTCGGTCATTACGCCGGCGCGCCGCCACAGGCGGGCGTAGAAAAACACCGTCAGCATGCCGCTCGCGAGCAGGTTCCACCACAGCCAATTTCCTGCGATCCCGTTGCGCGCGACCAGACCGGTGACGACGAGCGGCGTGTCGGCCGCGAACGTCGTGGCGACCATCGACGTGCCGGCCAGCCACCAGGGCACGTTTCTTCCGGAGAGAAAGTACTCCGCGGTGCTGCGGCCGGCCCGGCGCCTGTAGTACAGACCGACGGCGACGTTGAACAGGAAGTACAAGGCGACGACCGACCAGTCGGCGAGCGTAAGTCGCATAGACGCGGCAGCCTCGCGATGGAGAGTTGACTTGCCCGCGGGAACCGTCTAAGTTGGCACGTGACTGGAGGATCGCAATGGCGACGACGCAGAACACGACGCCCGTTACGTTGACGCTGACCGAGCAGGCAGCCGGCGAGGTCAGGAAATTCATGGCGGAGGAGAAGGTGTCGCCCGAGACCGCCGGACTTCGCATCGCGGTGCTCCCGGGGGGGTGCTCGGGATTCAAGTACGGCCTGAACATCGAAGACAAGCCGGGCGAGGACGACCTCGTCGTCGAGACTGCGGGAGTGCGGTGCTTCGTCGACGCATTCAGCGCTCAGTACCTGAACGGCGTCACCCTGGACTACAAGAGCAACTTCCAGGAGTCGGGCTTCGCTTTCGAAAACCCGAACGCCACGGGTGGCTGCGGCTGCGGAACGTCCTTCACGGTCTGAGGCCGTTGGCCTTTTTTCTTTCGGCATGCCAAGCCCGCGCGCGTCGCGGGCTTTTTGTTGCCCGCCCGTGCGCCCGCTCGACGTAGCCGTCATTGCGGCCTACTGCGCCGCCGTCATCGTGTTCGGGCTGGTGCTGTCGGGGCGCCAGCGCGACGCGAGCGACTACTTCCTCGGCCATCGCGGCTTGCCGTGGTGGGCCATCATGCTGTCGATCGTCGCGACCGAGACGTCGGCCCTCACGGTCATTTCGGTCCCCGGCATCGCGGCGCGCGGCGATCTCACGTTTCTCCAGCTGGCGTTCGGATACCTGGTGGGGCGGATCGGCGTCGCCGCGTACCTGCTGCCGGGCTATTTCGAGGGCACCCAGGACACCGCCTACCAGCGATTGGAGCGTCGCTTCGGGCCCGGCGCCCGGCGCGCCGCGTCTGGCATGTTCCTGCTCACCCGCGCCCTTGCCGACTGCGTCCGCATCTTCGCCACCGCGATTCCGCTCGCCATCATCACCCACTGGAGCCTCGCCGCCGGCATCCTCGCGATCGGTATCGTGACGGTGATCTACACCTGGGTGGGCGGGCTCCGCGCCGTCGTGTGGGTGGACGTGATCCAGCTCGGCGTGTATCTGGTGGGCGGGATCGCGACCCTCGTCGTCGCGACGCGTCTGGCGGGGGGCGTGGGCGAGTTCGCGCGCGCGTGGGACCAAGGGAAGCTCGTGGCGCTCGACTTCCGGCTGTCCTTCACCATCCTGTACACCTTCTGGGGCGGCGTCGTCGGCGGAGCGCTCATCGCAGGCGCTTCGCACGGCACCGATCACCTGATCGTGCAGCGGTTGCTGGCCGCCCGTGGCCTCAAGGACGCCCAACGGGCCCTCATCGGGTCCGGCGCGTTCATCATCCTGCAATTCGCGCTGTTCCTGCTCGTGGGCACGAGCCTGTGGCTCGCGGGCGCGGATCAGCCGGGGATGCGGAGCGATGCCATCTACCCCACCTTCGTGATCACCGCGCTGCCGGAGGGCCTGGCGGGGTTCGTGGTCGCGGGGATCCTCGCTGCCGCGATGAGCAGTCACGCCTCGGCCGTGAATTCGCTCGCCTCGGCCTCGACCCACGACTTTTACGCCCCGCTCACCGGCCGCCACGACCAGACCCACCTGCTGTGGGTGGGCCGCTGGCTGACCCTGTTCTGGACGGCGGTGCTCGTGGCCGGAGCCATGGCGTTCCGCAACCAGAACACGCCGGTCGTCCAGCTGGCGCTCAGCATCGCGTCCATCACGTACGGCGGCCTGCTCGGCACGTACGTCCTCGGCGGCATGTGGCCGCGCGCGCGCCAGCGCGACGTCATCGTGGCGATCATCGTGAGCGTTCTGGGGATGACCCCCGTCGTGCTCGGCGTGCCGTGGCGCCTGCTGCCGGGCCTGGCGTGGCCGTGGTACGTGCCGCTGGGGACGGCGGTCACGGTGGCGGTGGGAATGCTGTCCTCACTGATGGGACCGGCGGACAGGCGGACGGGCGGACAGAACGCCCAGGCAGCATGACTGCACGGTCCGCCCGACCGCTCGACCGCCCGACCGCCGTGTTTCTCGGTGCCGATGCGGGGGGCTCGCATTCCACCGTGGTGATCGGCCTCCCCAACAAGATCCTCGGCCGTGCCGACGGGCCGGGCGCGGCCATGCGGCCGGGCGGGGCGGCAACCTCAGCCGCGGTGCTGCGAGAGACGGCGCGCCGCGCTGCGGCGCAGGCGGGAGTCGAGCTGCCGGTGGAGCGCGCCGTGGTGGGCGCGGCCGGGGCGGGGCGCAGCCAGGAGCAGACGGAGCTCGCGGCGGCGCTGGTCGAGGCCGGCGTGGCGCGGCGCGTGCGCGTGCGCGCCGACGGCGAGGTGGCCCTGTCGACGGCGTTCGGCGGCGGTCCCGGGATTCTCGTCAACGCCGGCACGGGCTCGATCGCGTATGCCCGCGACCCCGCGGGCGAGCTGCACCGCGCTGGCGGGTACGGCTGGCAGCTCGGCGACGAAGGGGGTGGCTACTGGCTCGGGCACCGCGCACTCGACGTCGCGGCCCGTGCGCAGGACGGGCGGGGCGAGGGATCCACGCTGCTGGCGCGTCTGCTCGGTGCGCTCGGCCTCCAGCACTTCGACGACCTCGTGCGCTGGACCGCCGCGGCGACCCCGCAGCAGGTGGCCGCACTCGCGCCGCACGTCCTGAACGCGGCCCGCGAGGGCGAGGTCGTCGCGCGGCGAACGGTGGACGAGGCGGCTGGTGAGCTCGTGGACCTGGTCGACAGGCTGGCGCGGCACTTCCCTGGCGCGGGGCCGGTGCCGGTTGCGATCGCGGGAGGGCTGCTCCTGCCGCAGTCGCCCCTCACCGCGGCGTTCCGCCAGCGGCTCGCGGCCGCCATCAAGCGAGCGCGACTCAAACCTGATCGGATCGATCCAGCTGTCGGGGCGCTGCAGCTGGCGGCGGAGCTGGAATAGGACCGGGGAGAGGGGAGAGGTACTGCACCGGAACGAACCTCTCCCCTCTCCCGTCTCCCCGTTAAGCTGCCTGAGCTAACCTCGCGCCCGCATCAACGAGCTTCGGATCCCACTCACTCTCCGTCCGCGCCACGTACACCGCCGCGCTCATGTCGCCCACGACGTTGATCGTGGTCCGAGACATGTCCAGGATTCGGTCCACACCGATGATCAACGCAATCGTCAGTGGCTCGACGTTCACCGCGGCCAGCACGCCCATCAACAACGGCAGGGATCCACCGGGGACCCCGGCGGCGCCAACGGCCGTGATCACGCTGAGCAACATGACCACGACCTGCTGGGGCAACGTGAGGGGGACGCTGAACACCTGCGCGAGGAAGAGCACAGTGACACCCTCGAACAAGGCGGTGCCGTTCATGCACATCGTCGACCCGAGGGGGAGCACGAAACCCGCGATCTTGGGCGGGATCTTCAGCTCTTGTTCCGCAACAGCGATGTTGGTCGGGAGCGTGGCGTTGCTCGAGCTGGTGGAGAACGCCGTGATGATGCTGGCCCGGATCCGGCTGTAGAAGACGCGCGGCGAGAGACCTCCGAATACGCGGACGAGCGCGGAGATCGAGATGGCACCATGCAGGAGGAGCCCCACGAGGACGACGGCGACGTACAGCCCCAGTTTTTGCAGCAGCGCGAAGCCGAAGCGGGACGTCACGACGAAGATGAGCCCGAACACGCCGTAGGGGGCGAGCCGCATAGCGAAGTCGATGATCTTGACGATCGCTTCGCCCAGGGCGTCGAGCACCCGCACCATCGGCCTGGTTTTCTCTTCGGGGAGCA
>DATHGL010000064.1:0-2400 GCA_035317625.1 Gemmatimonadales bacterium
TGGAACGCACGCGCCCGGGCGGCGTCCACCTGATCCTGCCGAGCCCCAGCGCGCGCGAGGTGATCCCTCTCGCACCCGAGGCGTTGCAGGCGCAGTACAGCGGCTGGGACATCGTCCGCCGGCGCCGCCTCAAGGCCGGAGCAGGATTCACCGCAACCAAACCGGAGCGTCAGCTCGACACGGCGTTGAACGTGTCAGAGTAGCCACTCCGCTCCAGCCCGCTCCGCCAACCCGTTGCCGGATAGCACGTTGCCGGATGAGGCGTGTGGCAGCCGTCTTGCTTGGCAACGCAGTATCCGACAACCGGGAACGCCCTTTCATGACCAGTCTCCCCTTGGTCCTCGACGACGACGAGCCGATCGGCATCATTCTGCGGGCCGGCCGGCGGATGCTCAAACCCGCCAAGATCTGGGCGTACTGCTGGTTCGCGGACGAGGCAGAAGCAGGGGATCACACCCATCGTCACCTGCCGGAGCACGTCGACTGAGCGCACCGAGGGCCGGCACCGAGCCGGCCCTTCGCGTTGGTTGCCGTGCCCCCGCTTCGCCTTTAATCTTCGCCATCTCATGTTGTCGCTCACCATTGACGGCCGCTCCGTCACCGCCGACCCCGAACAGACGATCCTGGAAGCGGCCCGGGCCGCGGGGCTCGGGGACATCCCCACGCTGTGCTGGTATCCCACGCTGCCGATCGTCGGTAACTGCCGGATCTGCCTGGTGTCGGTGGAGGGACAGGCGAAGCTGCTGCCGGCGTGCGCGACCAAGGTGGCGGACGGCATGGTGGTGCACACCGAATCGCACGCGGCGGTCGAGAATCGGAAGGGCGTGCTGCGGCTGCTGCTCGAGCGGTACCCGGGAGAGCATCTCGGGAACGGCGGCCGGGCGCGGCCGCGCAACGAGTTCGAGCAGTACGTCCTCCGCTACGGGGTCCTCCCGACGCCCCTGGGGCAGCGCGACCTGACGCTGCGCCACGGAGACGAGCGCCCCGGCGATTCGATGATTCAGCACGACATGAGCACCTGTATCCTGTGCACCCGCTGCGTGCGGGCGTGCGACGACATCCAGGTGGTGGGCGTGCTCGATGTGGGCCAGCGCGGCGAGCACACCGAGATCATCGTCGGTGCCGACGGCGACCCGGACAAGGCGGGCTGCACGTGGTGCGGGGAGTGCGTGCGGGTCTGTCCGACGGGCGCGATCTTCGAAGTGATGCCGCGCGAGCGCTTCGCGCCCGAGCAGATCCGCCGCCCGGAGCGGACGGTCCGCTCGGTCTGCCCGTACTGCGGCGTCGGCTGCCAGGTAGACCTGCACGTCACGAGTGACACCATCATCCGCGTCACCTCCCCGGACATCGAGCTGGACACGCCCAACCAGGGCTCGACCTGCGTCAAGGGCCGGTTCGGCTACGACTTCCCGCAGCATCACGATCGCCTCACCCACCCGTTGATCCGCACGGGCTGGGTCAAGGAGCAGGGCCGCTGGGTGTGGCGCGGCCGGACGGGGCCGAACCGCCGGGGCGGCCCGTGGCAGACGATCGAGGGCGAGGGCCAGAACGCGAAGCCAGCCGGCCCACCGCGCTCGGTGGGCAAGGCGGTCCGCGACCTGCCGCTGCTCGAGCGGGTGGACATGGATATCCGCGACCGGGTCGCCACGCCGCCGTCGTGGTACCAACCGTTCCGCGAGGCGACGTGGGACGAGGCCATGGAGCTCACGACGCAGGAGCTGCTGCGGCTCAAGCGCGAGCACGGGGGCGACTCCCTCGCGTGCTTCTCCTCGGCGAAGTGCTCCAACGAGGAGAACTACCTCCTGATGCGGCTGTTCCGCGCGGCGCTCGGGACCAACAACATCGACCACTGCACGCGTCTGTGCCACTCCACGTCGGTGGCGGCGATGCAGCGGGCCTTGAACACCTCGGCGGCGTCCGGCTCGATGCGCGAGGTGGAGCACGCGGCGGACGTCATCTTCATCGCCGGCGCCAACACGACCGAGTCGCATCCGGTGTTCGGCGCCGCGATCAAGCGCGCCCACGAGCGGGGCGCCACGTTGATCGTGGCTGACCCCCGCAAGACCGAGCTGGCGGGCCGGGCGGATATCCACCTGCAGATGCAGCCCGGCACCGACGTCGCGCTCTTCAACGCGATGCTGCACCACATCATCGCGCAGGGACTCGAGAACACCCAGTTCATCGCCGCCCGCATGCACGCCTACGACAAGATGCGCGAGTCGGTGAAGGCCATGACGCCGGAGGTGGCCGCGAAGATCACCGGCGTCCCGGCCGACCGCATCCGCTGGGCCGCGGAGCTCTATGCGAAGGGCCCGAACACCAGCACCCTCTGGGCCATGGGACTCACGCAGCACGCCAACGGCACCGACCTCGTCACGTCGCTCTTGAACCTCATGCTCG
>DATHGL010000065.1:0-2003 GCA_035317625.1 Gemmatimonadales bacterium
GGGGGCGGACGCCGTGGCCACGGTGGGGCTCACGGAATCATTGCTCACGCTGATCTACACCGCCGCAATGGGGCTCTCGATCGGCGTGACGGCGATGGTGGCCCGGCGCATCGGGGAGAAGAACCCCGATGGGGCGGCCGAGGCGGCGGTGCAGGGGATCGCGCTCGGGCTGCTCGTCGCGGCCGTGATCGCGGTCGTCGCCGTGCCGCTCGCGCCACGCCTCCTGGCAATGATGGGCGCGACCCCCGCCGTCCAGGCCCTGGGGTCGAGCTACGCGCGCGTGATGCTCGGCGGGAACGCGGTGATCCTGCTGCTGTTCCTGATCAACGCGATCTTCCGCGGCGCGGGCGACGCGGCGATCGCGATGCGCGTGTTGTGGCTCGCGAACGGCATCAACATCGTGCTCGGACCATGCCTGATCTTCGGCGTCGGGCCGTTCCCGCGCCTGGGCGTCACCGGCGCGGCCATCGCGACCACCATCGGGCGCGGCACCGGTGTGCTATACCAGCTGTATCGGCTGTGGCGCGGCGACGCTCGGGTGGCGATCCGGCGCGCCCAGCTCAAGCTCCAACCCGCCGTGATGCGGACGATGCTCCGGCTCTCTGGCACGGGCACGCTGCAGGTGCTGATCGGCACCGCGAGCTGGATCGGGTTGGTGCGGATCATCTCGAGTTTCGGCTCGGAGGCGGTGGCCGGCTATACGATCGCGATCCGCATCATCGTGTTCGCGCTGCTGCCGTCTTGGGGCCTGGCGAACGCCGCGGCGACGCTCGTGGGCCAGGGGCTCGGAGCCGGCAAACCCGATCGCGCTGAGCGAGCCGTGTGGCTCGCGGGCTTCTATAACATGGTGTTCCTTGGTACGGTGGGAGCGCTGTTCGTGGCGTTCGCCGGGCCGATCGTCAGCGTGTTCACGCGCGACTCGGCGGTCGCCCCGGTCGCGGTGCTGTGTCTGCGGACCATCAGCTATGGATTCCTCTTCTACGCCTACGGGATGGTGCTCACACAGTCGTTCAACGGCGCGGGGGACGCCTGGACGCCCACGTGGATCAACGTGGCGTGTTTTTGGCTGTGGGAGATCCCGCTGGCGTTCCTGCTGGCACGCCACGCGGGACTTGGACCCCGGGGCGTGGCCCTCGCGGTCATGATCGCGTTCTCGACGGTCGCTGTCGTGAGTGCCCTGCTCTTCCGGCGCGGGCGCTGGAAGCTGCGACGAGTGTAGTGCCCAGCGCCCGTTGCGTGGGCGCAGCACCGCGCGCCGCTTGACAAGGGAACGGGTGCGACCACACCCTGGTACCAGCGATCAACGCCTTGTCTCGAGAGAACTCATCCGGCCCCGTTGCGCCCGCGATCAGGCCAACGGGACTTCTTTTTGTCCGGGGGGGGTGCACCATGGACGCGAAGGAGCTACTCGACAACCTCGACGTGGGGGTGGCGGCGGTCGCCCCTGACTGGGCGATCGCCGAGTGGTCGGCTGGGGCGGAGCGAATCACGGGGTTCCCCGCCGCCCGCGTCGTGGGACAGAGCCTGTGGGTCGCGTTCCCCGCGGCAAAGGGCACCCAGCTCGAGCGTGTGATGGAGGACGTGCAGGCCGGGGGCGGCCCCCAGACGTACCTGGCGCCCTCGGGGACGCCGGAGACGCCCAGGACGGTGTTGGAGACCCGCGTCACGCGCGGGCCGCGAGATCATCTCATTGTCGCCTTCCGGCCGGTGCGCGAGGAGTTGCCGCCGGAGTCGCGCGCGGCGCAGCTCTTGACCGCGCTCGAGACCGAACGCCGGTTGTACCTGCAGCTGTTCAGCTCGCTGCCCGCGGCCGCCCTCATCCTCACGTCGGACGGCCAGATCCTCGACGCAAACGCGGAGGGCACGAGGCTGCTGGGCGCGAGGGACGCACCGGCGCTCCGGGGGCGCACGCTCGCGGAGTGGGTTCCCTCGTCCACTCGGACCGCGCTCGCGACGACCCTGCGGGACGCGGTGGCACGGCGGCAGGACGTGCAGCTCACGCT
>DATHGL010000066.1:0-4279 GCA_035317625.1 Gemmatimonadales bacterium
ACCGGCGCTGCGACGCCTAACGCCTTACCCCTGGATCGCCGCATGACGCGACGTCGTATTGGGAGCGAACGCCGCACCGGCCCGACGCGCCGAGCGACGGCCGGGCGGCGGGTGACGCCCGGCAGCCGGCCGGCGGAGCGCCGCGTGGCGGTGCGGCGTCGGCGTCTGGAGCAGCGCTCGGGGCTCGAGCGCCGGATGGGTGGCGAGCGGCGCCAGCGGGCAGTGCGGTGGTGACGTGGGAAGCGGGACGAACCCCCGGGGCGGTGACATCACGCTAGTGCAGGAACGGTAGCGGCGGAACAGCGCTGCAACCGTGCTGCTCGAGCGGGGTATGCAGGGACGTTGAGAACGTCGACCTACGTCGCATGCTAAATCGCGCGCGCCTCACCCGTCCGCCGCGGATTCTCATCGCCAGCGACCGCGATCACGCCGTCGGAGATGTGCAAAGCTCCCTCGGCCGACGGGGCTACTCGGTGCTGCGCGTGAGTGACGAGCACGCCGTGCTCGAGCGCGCCCGCACGGCGTGTCCCGACGCCATCCTGCTCGACGCCGGAATGAGTGACGGACGGAGCTTCGATCTGGCGCGCGCGCTGAGCGCCGATGCAGCGATCGGCTCGGGCACGCCGATCCTGCTGCTCGTGCCCGAGCGCCCCACCCGCCAGGACCATCTCGCCGCGCTGCGTGCCGGCATCTGGGAGCTGCTGGCGCCGCCGGTGAACGCGATCGAGCTGCTCGGCCGGCTCGATCACTGCATCCTCGCCAAGGTGGAGACGCAGCGCGCGCCGCGCCGCCACCTGGTGGACGAGACCACCGGCCTGTACACGGCGCACGGCCTCGAGCGCCGCATGGAGGCGCTCGTGTTCCAGGCGTCGCAGCACAATACGTCAGTGGCGTGCGTGGTCCTCGCGCCCGACTTACCGGGTGACTCGAGTGCCAGCGCTGCCACGTTGCGGGATTGCGTACGGCTCCTACAGACCGGCGGACGCCACTCCGATGCGATCGGGCGAGTCGGGCCGAACGAGTTCGCCGTCGTCGCGCCGGGGGCAAGCCTGACGGGCGCGCGCCAGCTCGCCCGACGGTTGCGCGGCTCGTTCCTGGGTCTCGAGGGCGCCGCCCTCGAGGGGCAGGTGGACGCGGGGCCCGCGCGCGAGCTACGCGCCGGCTGTGCGGCCGCGGGACGGCTGCGCACCACGCCAGTCGAGCCGCACCGGCTGCTGGCGCGCGCGGCGCGGGCGCTCGAGACGGCGCAGCTCGAAGGAAAGTGGCTCAGAGCCGACGCTTAGCCGAGTGACGCGCGCCGGTCGGGTTACTTCGTCGAGGTCGCGACCCTCTTTACGCCACATGATTACCCGCACGGAGCTTCAACCCATCTCGGATAGCGCCCTGCTGGAGCGGGTGGCCGCCGGCGACGTCCGAGCCCTATGGGAGCTGTCGGCGCGCCACGCGACGGCGCTCCGCGCCCTGGCCTTCGGGATCCTGCGCGACCCGGTGGACGCCGAACAGGTCGTGCAGTCCACCTTCCACGAAGTTCGCTACGAGGCGGGCCGGTTCGATCCCGCCCACTTTCCGGTGTTCCAATGGCTGGCGGAGCTGACGCGAGTCGGCGCACTGCAGCGCTCGCGGGTGCGGGCGGCCACCCCATCGCTGCTCGCATGACAGGCGGGGGCCATCACTTGGCTCCGCTCTCGCAATAAGCCCAGGGGCTAATGCCTGGCGCTCTTTCAGCCGGCCCCCTAATGTGTGACGTAGCCGACAGCCGACTCCCTGCATCAGGCGCCAGACTAGGGTGCGCCCCGCAGAGCTACCCGACCGCTACCCTGTCGGCACCAGTACCACCTGTTGCTCTGGAGGGCGACCATGGGACACGCAGAGCAATGGGCTCGGACCCGAGTCCGCACCAGTCGCCTGGTCCGACGCGGCGCCTGGTACCGCGTGATCCGGGCGACGGCGGCTGAAGGCGTCCTCGACGTCAACCACTGCCCGGTGACGGTGCCGCGGGCGTTCCTGCAGATTCTCCCGTTCCACCCCAGCATGTGGTCCGTCGTGACGCGCCTCCCCAATACGGAGCACCCGCCGGCGAGCTGGGGCGCGACCTACGGCGTGTGCCCGCGCTGCAGCGCCCGCGCGCCGCTCAGTCACCACGCGCGCCAGCTGTATTGTCCGCAATGCAAAGGGCTGTTCGCGATCGCGTGGGAAGATGCGGCCTGGTGTGTGTTCGAAACCGGGGAACCGCAACAGCGCAGGGAAGCTTTGCTCCCGTAGTTCTTCAGTGCCGCCGGTCCGCGCCGGAGCGCCGGTCGCCCTGCGCCCCCCGGGCTCGTGCCAAGCGCCGTTCCACACCGCTGCGGCGCTCGCGTATCATCGTCGCCCGGCCGCGACGCCGGTCGCGCACGATGCGACGACCGAGACCGCGCCGGCGGTCGACGCTCGAGCGGCGGATCACCGACCCCATACGACCTGTGCTTGACATGCTTCTGACATACGTCACCTCCGCGTCGTGGCCCGAGGTCAACGCAGCGAGAACGCAGCGACTGTGGAACCCGGTCCGCACCTCCGGCAAGGTTGTGATGGAGCCCGGAGGTCGCGCACGTTCAGTGCGGCAACTTTTGGACCCAGCCGGCCGATCGAATCCACGCCCGGGTGGGGTTAACCCCGGGGCGGTGCCCCGGGGTTTACGGGGGCCAGCCACCTGAGGTAGGACCCGCAGACCACGCTCCCGGGTCTAGGGCCTCCCATGAAGTCTCCCATCCACAGTTTCCTATCCCCGGTACGGCACAACGCAGACGCGTGGTGTGCTTCTGCGTAGAGCTTTGCCGGGCCCACGCGACTCTCCTCCGTTGCTGTGCCCGACCAGAGGGTGTTGGGTTGGTTCCGGTGAGCCCTGGCCGTCGGCCCGGGGTTAACCCACCCACACGGGCGCGCCGTACTTCTTTCTCGTTGCACGGATCGCCATCGAATCCACGCCCGGGTGGGTTAACCCCGGGGCGGTGCCCCGGGGTTTACGGGGGACCAACCACAAGGATGGGCCCGGTACGGCCCAACGCAGACGCCTGGTGTGCTTCAGCATGGCGCTGTGCCGGGCCCACGCGACTCTCCTCCGTTGCTGTGCCCCGACCAGACGGTGTTGGGTTGGTTCCGGTGAGCCCCGGGCCGTCGGCCCGGGGTTAACCCACCCACACGGGCGCGCCGTACTTCATTTCTCGTTGCACGGATCGCCATCGAATCCACGCCCGGGTGGGTTAACCCCGGGGCGGTGCCCCGGGGTTTAGGAATGACGTTGATGGCGTGCTCACAGCAACACGACGTGGACCGTCTTCGTGGCCGAGGCGCGTGCGCCGTGCGCGTCTACGACGGTCACGGTCAGCTGGTAGTCGTGTCCCAGGAGAGTCACGGGATACGAATGCGAGCCGCCGATCGATCCCTCGCCCGAGGCTGTGCGCGTGCTGGACGTGCCGTCGCCCCAGGAGATCGTGACGGTCCAGGGCCCATCGTGGTCCGGGTCACTGAATCCCGCACCGCTCAGCGAGAACAGTGCGCCGACCAACACCGTCTGTTCGCCCCCGGCGGTCACGTTGGGGGGGCGGTTGGGCGGCGGCGGCGCGGTGACGGTGACACTGCGGGTCACATTGTCCGTGGCGTTGTCGTTGTCCGTCACCGTGAGGCGGACGGTGTAGGTGCCACCCGACCCGTACGTATGCGACGGGTTCGCCTGGGACGAGGTCGCGGTACCGTCGCCGAAGTTCCACTGCCGGCTCGCGATCGAGCCGTCGGGATCGCTGCTCTGGTCGGTGAAGCTGCAGGTGAGCTCACTGCAGTTCGGCGGCGGGAAGGCCGCGGTGGGCGGCTGGTTGGGCGGCGGCGGCGCGGTGACGGTGACATTGCGGGTCACATTGTCCGTGGCGTTGTCGTTGTCCGTCACCGTGAGGCGGACGGTGTAGGTGCCACCCGACCCGTACGTGTGCGACGGGTTCGCCTGGGACGAGTGCGTCGTGCCGTCGCCGAAGTCCCAGTCGCGGCTTGCGATCGTGCCGTCGGCATCGCTGCTCTGGTCGGTGAAGCTGCAGGTGAGCCCACTGCAGTTCGGCGCCGGGAAGGCCGCGGTGGGCGGCTGGTTGGGCGGCGGCGGGGCGATGACGGTGACGCTGCGGGTCACATTGTCCGTGGCGTTGTCGTTGTCCGTCACCGTGAGTCGGACGGTGTAGGTGCCACCCGACCCGTACGTATGCGACGGGTTCGCCTGGGACGAGGTCGCGGTACCGTCGCCGAAGTTCCACTGCCG
>DATHGL010000067.1:0-4776 GCA_035317625.1 Gemmatimonadales bacterium
CGCCATGAGTCGCTTCCCTGGTCCCGGCATGCGGCGCGTCGTGATCGTCGTGCCGAGTCTGTTCACGCTTTTCAACCTGTTCTTCGGCATCTGGTCCATGGTGCTCGCCGCGCGCGGCGAGTTCTTCCGCGCCGGCTGGTATATCTTCTTCGCCGGCGTGCTGGACGCGCTCGACGGCCGGGTGGCGCGGCTCTCGAGGACGGGCACGCGGTTCGGCGCGGAGCTCGACAGCCTGGTGGACATCGTGAGCTTCGGGGTCGCCCCCGCGTTCCTCATCTACCAGCTCGAGTTCGCGAGCGCGAGTCAGGCGGAATGGATCTTCTGCTATTTCTACGTGATGGCGGTTGCCATCCGGCTCGCGCGATTCAACGTCACTCAGGCGGGTCGCGCCAAGCGTTACTTCATCGGGTTGCCGTCGCCCGCCGCGGGCATGACCCTCGCGACGTTCTATCCCTTCACGACCACGGAGCTGCACCAGCAGCTGTTCCGCTTCGTGCCGCGCCACCACCTGATGCAGCTCCTGATGATCGTCCTCACGATCCTGATGGTCAGTAACGTGCGCTACGCCACGGTGCCGCGCGTCGGCATCCGGACGGTGAAAGGGCTCTTGGGGCTCGCGACCATCCTGTTTATCCTCATCTTCGGCATTCTCGAGCACAACGCGTTCTTCTTCCCCTTGGGCATCGCCTACATGGCGTACGGCATACTGCGTGCAACGCTGCTGGGATTCCTCGACGAATCGGAGGACGACGACGAGGCGGACATCGCGGGCCCGATCGTGATCGGGGAGGGCGAAGGAGCCGGCGAGTCGTATGGGCCGCCGGCGCGTGGTATCGCACCCCGCAGCGGGCAGGGATGACCGCCTTCCGGGTCGAGGTGCGAGTGATGCCGCGCGCCGCGCTGCTCGACCCGCAGGGGCAGGCGGTGGAGCACGCCTTGCACGCGCTGGGCTTCAGCGAGGTCGCCCGCGTGCGTATGGGGAAGCACCTGGTGCTGGACGTGAAGGCCGCGTCGCGCGACGAGGCGCTCGCCCGCGCGCGCGCCATGTGCGACCAGTTGCTCGCGAACCCCGTGACCGAGGACTACGATCTGGCGCTGGACGGAGAGGCACCGCGATGACGCGGGTAGCGGTGATCGTGTTTCCCGGCTCGAACTGCGACGCGGATACGCTTGCGGCCGCGCGCGCGGCGGGCTCCGACGCGTACTTCGTGTGGCATCGCGATACCGACCTGCGGCAGGCCGACGTGGTAATCCTCCCCGGCGGCTTCAGCTACGGCGACTACTTGCGCTCGGGGGCGATTGCCCGCTTCTCAGGCGTCATGGCGTCCGTCACGGCGCACGCCCGGGGCGGTGGCGCCGTGCTCGGTATTTGCAACGGCTTCCAGATCCTGTGCGAGGCAGGATTGCTCCCCGGCGGCCTGATGCGCAACGCGCGGCTGCGCTTCCTCTCCCGCCCGGTGTGGGTGCGCGTCGACCAGACCGACACCCCGTTCACCCGCCTGTACGACAAGGGCGAGGTGCTCGAGATCCCGATCGCCCATGGCGACGGGCGCTACGTGGTGGACGCGCGCACGGCCGCCGAGCTCGAGGCAATGGACCAGGTGGTGTGGCGCTACGTGCGCGACAACCCGAATGGGTCGACGAACGACATCGCCGGCGTGACGAACGCCGGCCGGAACGTGGTGGGGATCATGCCGCACCCGGAGCGGCGCAATGCCCCGGCTTTGGGCGGCCAGGATGGGGCCCGCGTCTTTCACTCGATGGAGGCTCGACATGCGACGCAGCACGCTATGGATGTGCGCGCTGTTGATGATCGCCACCTCAGGGTGTAAGCAGATCAACGAGCAGGTAGCGAAGGTGAAGGAGAAGATCGCCGCGGCACGGAACCGCAACAAGCCGACGCCGGCGCGGCCCGCACCGGTCACGCCGCAGCCGGCCGCCCCCGCTCCGGAAGCCGCCGCGCCCGCCGCGCCGCAGAAGCCGCGCCGGCAGGCCCCGGACGTGCCGCTGCCCGGGCGCGATGTCCCGTACGACTCGCCCGACACGGGTACGGTCGCGCCGGGCATGAGCGAGCGGGAGGTCTACTCGTTGTGGGGCTCGCCCGTCGCCGTCCGGCGCCAGGGTGACATGACGTATTTGTATTACCGGAACGGCTGCGAGTACACGTGCGGGACGGCGGACGTGGTCTTCCTCCAGAACGGACAGGTCGTCGACGCGGTGCTCCGCTGGCCGGGCCATGGCTACAGCGGGCAATCGTCCTCGCCGGCGGCCACGCCGCCGCACGGCCCCGCCCGCCCGGGAGGCGACACGCTCACGGTCAAGTCACCTTCGACGCCGTAGGCCGATGCCCGACAAACCGAGCCGGAACGAGGAGGAATACTTCGCCCAGCGGGACGCCGAGCTGCGGCGCCAGCAGCGCGCCAGCGCCCAGCAGGCCGCCGTCGACGCCGAGCGTCGCTCCCACCATATGAAGTGCCCGAAATGCGGCTACGACTTGATCACCGGGGAGTGGCACGGGGTTCAGATCGATCAATGCACCCACTGTCACGGCCTGTGGTTCGACGCGGGCGAGGCGGAGAGCATCGTGGCGCATGCCGAGCCCAACGTCATCGCCCGGGTGTTCCGCGCCGTGCTGCGCGGTGTCTCCGGGGCGAAGGCGTCCGACACGTGACGCGGGGCGCCCTCCCCCCCACTCCGTTCCCGGGCGACCCCCCGATCACGCCGCAGCTGGTCCGCGAGCACAATCTCACCGACGAGGAGTACGGCCGGATCACCGCGCTGCTCGGGCGCACGCCCAGCTTCGCCGAGCTCGGCGTGTTTTCGGCGCTCTGGAGCGAGCATTGCTCCTACAAGCACTCTCGGCCGGTGCTGCGTACCTTCCCGACCACCGGGGCCCAGGTCGTCCAGGGCCCGGGGGAGAACGCTGGCGTGCTGCGGCTACCGGATGGCTGGGCGGTGGCGTTCAAGATCGAATCGCACAACCACCCGTCGGCGGTCGAGCCATATCAGGGGGCAGCCACGGGTGTCGGCGGCATCCTGCGGGACGTCTTCACCATGGGTGCCCGACCGGTGGCGGTCCTGAACAGCCTGCGGTTCGGCCCCCTCGACGCGGCGCGCAATCGCTACCTGTTCGCCGGTGTGGTGAAAGGGGTGGGCGACTACGGCAATTGCGTCGGCGTCCCGACGCTGGGCGGCGAGGTGGACTTCGGTCCGAGCTACGGCGGCAACCCGCTCGTGAACGCGATGTGCGTTGGTCTCCTCAAGGAAACGGATCTCATCACGGCGGCGGCGCACGGCGTCGGCAATGTCCTGCTGGTGGTGGGTTCACGCACGGGCCGGGACGGCATCCACGGGGCGTCCTTCGCGTCCGAGGAGCTGACGCAGCAGAGCCAGCAGCGCCGGCCCCAGGTCCAGGTGGGCGACCCGTTCACCGAGAAGCTGCTCCTCGAGGCGAGCCTCGAATTGATCGCATCGGGCCACATCGTGGCGATCCAGGACATGGGCGCCGCCGGGCTGACGTCCTCCTCCGCCGAGATGGCCGCGAAGGGCGGCGTGGGCGTCGAGATCGACCTCGCGCTCGTCCCTACCCGCGAGCCGGGGATGACTCCGTACGAGATCCTGCTGTCGGAGTCGCAGGAGCGGATGCTCGTGGTGGCGAAGGCCGACCGCGTCGCGGCGATCCAGGCGATCGCTGCGAAATGGGACCTCGACGCCACACCCATCGGTCGCGTGACGGACGACGGGATGTACCGGGCGAAGTGGAAGGATCAGGTCGTGGTCGAGATCCCCGGCCGGCGCCTGATCGACGACTGCCCGCTGTACACGCCGGAGGCGCGCGAAGACGAAGCCATTGTCCGGCTGCGCGCCGCCACGCCTCCCGCCTCCCGCCTCCCGCCTCCCGATGAGGTCCTTCTCAAGCTCCTGGACCACCCGCCGATCGCATCGAAGCGCTGGGTCTACGAGCAGTACGACTCGACCGTCCAAGCGGGCACGGTGATCGGCCCGGGAGGCGACGCGGGCGTGATTCGCGTGCGCGATGCGGCGTTCGGCATTGCGGTCACGGTGGACTGCAACAGTCGGTATGTGCTGCTCGACCCATACGAGGGAGGCAAGGCGGCCGTGGCGGAGGCGGCGCGGAACATCGCCTGCACCGGCGCCCAGCCGCTCGGCGTCACCGATTGCCTGAACTTCGGGAGTCCCGAAAGGCCGGCCGCCTTTTACCAGTTCACCGAGAGCTGCCGCGGCATCGCCGAAGCCTGCCGCGCGCTCGATACGCCGGTGACGGGCGGGAACGTCTCCTTCTACAATGAGAATCCCAAGGGCGCCGTGGATCCCACACCGGTGGTGGGAATGGTGGGTCTCTTGCCCCAGGTGGATCGCGCCGTGCCGAGCCACGGGCAAGCGGTGGGTGACGTCGTGTTCGTGCTGGGCGAGACGCGGGCCGAGCTGGGCGGATCGCAGCTGTGGGAGGCGGTGCATGGGTTCGTCGGCGGCGCGCCGCCGCGCGTGGACCTCGCCGTCGAGCGGCGGTTGGTGGATTACCTGGTCGCGGCGGCGGCGCGCGGCCTGGTATGCTCGGCGCACGACTGCTCGCAGGGTGGCCTCGGCGTGGCGCTGGCGGAGGTCGCAATGGGCGGCCCGTACGACGAGACAGGATTCGGCCTCGACATCGATCTCACCACTTACGGCTTACGTCTTACGCCTATCGATCTGTTGTTCAGCGAGTCGCATGGGCGCGCGGTGGTCACGTGCCGCCCCGAGGGGGTCACGGCCGTC
>DATHGL010000068.1:0-9305 GCA_035317625.1 Gemmatimonadales bacterium
GTCGTAGGGGACGTAGCCCGAGCGGCTTTGCGTCCACACGACGAACAACGTCCGGTCCGCATCCGGCGCGCGCGCCACCGCGAGCACGGCGCTCGGATCGGTGCTGTCGAGCACCGACAGTGCAGGATTCGCGAAGCTCGACGCGAGCACCTCAGGCGCCAGGCTCGACCCGCCCATCCCGCACACGACGGTGCGGTTCAGGCCGTCGCGCCGCGCCGCGTCGGCGAAGCGCAGGAGGTCGTCCCATTGCGCGAGCGAGACGCGCGGCGCGGTCGTCCATCCCAAGCGGTCCATACGGCCGCGAAACATAACGCACCCTCGCGGCGCCGGGGGACGCCCTATGGCCTCGGCGTGAGCTCGAGCTCGAGGCCCGACACCCCGACGCCGTTGGGCGTCGGCGCGAGCCTCAGCCGCAGCGGGGCCGCGGCGGCCTGCAGCGCGTCGAGCACGTGGGGGTCGACGGCCAGGTCGTAGTCGCCCGGCTTCACGCCCATGGCGTAGAAGTCGCCATCCGTGAAGGTGCTGAAGCGCTGGATCGAGCCTGTCCGACGAGTCGTGAGCAGGAGCGTGATCCCGCCCACACCCGCTGACCGCCCCGCCGCCCGGCGCACGACCCGTCCTTCGATCACGCCGGCCTGTACGATCGGAATGTTGATCCCCCGGAAGCGGTTCGGGCCCGGCTGCACCTGGGCGCTGCCGAACGCGGGAACGACGAGCGGCGACGGCAGCGAGAGCGAATCGACCGTCACGAGCACCGGCTCGAACGGCACGACGTCCCACACCCGGAACGCACCGTCGGAGTCCGAGATCGCGGAAGCCGTACCCACGCGCACCCGAACCCCGAAGATGCCCGCCTCGCCCGGGTCGGGGATCCCGTTCGCGTTCTCATCCAGGAACACCCGGCCCGAGACGCCCGAGCGCTCGAGCGACGGACCGGGCGCCGTGGCCAGGCGGCCGGTCGCGCGGTCCCACAGGAGCGAGCCCTGCACGAATTGCGAGCCGGTCACCGTCCCGCCTGCTGGCGCCGTCAGCGTCGTGTAGGAGCGCAGCGCGGACAGGTACGACGTGAGCGTGACCGTCAGGACGGCGCCCGGCGCGCCGCGGACCCACGTCACCCCCGCCTCCGCGCGGAAGCCCGACCCGATGGGGCGCGCGGCGAACACGGAGTAGGAAAAGAGCCGCGGCCCATGGTTCACGGCGACCTCGGTCCCGCCACGCAGCCAGATCGGCCCGAGCACCGGACCGAGCGCGGGCCGTGGCAGTACGAAGGCATTCAGCCCGACGAACGATTGCGTCTGCCCGGGTCCACCGGTGGACGCGTTCCGCTCGGCGCGGGCGAACGGGAGCAGTCGCACGTGCTGGCCCTGCGTCGACGCCTCCAGACGGATCAGCGTGGTCGTGCCCGTGGCGCTCGTCATCCGGTCGAAGCTGCCATCGAAAAAGAAAAATCCCGCGCGCCGCACGGGGCGCACGAAGCCGCTCACGCTCAGGCGCGACCGCGCCCCGGCGACCGTGAGCACCGGCGCCGCCGTGCCGTCGGTGAAGCGCGTGTAGTCCGCGGTGAGTCGCAGATCGATCGAGGGCTCGTAGCGCACGCCGCCATGGGCGAGCGCGGCCCCGACACCGTCGAGTGTCACGGCCCAGGCGTTCCGAGGGTTGGCCGCGAGGGACAGATACGGGTGCGACAGGTCGGCCACCGTGTCGCGTCGCCAGAACTGGTCGAGCCCCGCCTGCACCGTCCAACGCGCGGTCACCCCGTACCGCACGTCCACGTTGCCGGTGGCCGCGCAAAGGGGGGAGCGGCACGAGCCGAGCGAAGCGCCGTACTCGAAGCGTCCGGCGGGAAGCAACTCGCTGACCACGCGATACGTCTGGTTGAATTCGCGAATCTCCCCCAGCGGCCCGTAGGCGACGAAGTCGACGGGGTTCTCTCCGTACCGGACTGGGAGTAGCATCGTGAAGCGGCCAGACGTGTCCACGGAGTCGAATCCGAGCAGCTCGGTCCCCCGATACGCTTCGATCGACCACCCACCGCCCGGCTCGAGCTGGGTGCCGTAGGGCGCCACACCGATCACCGAGGGCCGGACATAGGGGGCGTTCGTAATCGCGAAGCCGCGGAGCGTCCGGAGGCGCGGCCCCGTGGAGGTCCCGTCCCCCAGCCGGATCTGTCGCAGCCAGCGACCGGCGGTCCAGACTCCCGTCCAGGAGCCGTCGACGCGTACGACGCCGTCCGCCGCCCGTCCCACGCTCGACGCGGCGAGCTGCAGCGCGCCGCCGAGTACGTCCGCACCGATCGCCCCGGCATACCCGCTTCCCGCCAGGGGATCGTCGCTCGGCGCCAGAACGCTGTAGTCGAACACCAGACCGTCCCAGCGCGGCCGCTCGAAACCGAGCACCAGGTCGGGCCGGGTCGGAGCCTCGCGCGCCCGCAGCAGCGTCGCGCGCGCGGCGTCCCGGCGCAGCCGGCGGGCGAGCGGCAGATCACTCGGATCCGCCATCGTCACCGTGAGCTCGGTGAAGTCCGTGGAGAGCGGCGATCCCAGCAGGTTCCCGAGCCGCTCCGCGCCGATGTACAGCTCGCCGTCGCGGAACAGCTTGAACTCGGGCTCGATCCGCACCCGCTGCTCCCCGTAGCGCATCGTGTCTGCGCGCACATCGACGACCAACGGCTGGCCGCCGGGGTCGACCGTGGCGTCGAGCCGGCCCTCCAAGCTCAGACGATAGCGAATCTCGGCAAGCTGCAGGAACTGGGTCAGCGGCACGAGCACTTCGGTGCGCACCCGGTACGCCTGGACGGTGCGGCTCGCGATGTGGTCGAGGCGGAGCTCGACGAGCACCGGCTCGGGTTGCGTGTCGGACGACTGCGCGGCGTGCGCCTGCGCGGCAACGGCCCGAGACGCGCCGACCAGCAGCACGAGCCACAGCGCAGCGAGCGTCGTGCCGCGAGCTGGTCCCATGGTGCTACAGGTAGACGATCGAGACGATGATCGTGCCCCTGTAGATCCCGGGCCTGGCGGTGAGGGCCCGCCTCACGGGACCCGCACCGCGATCGAGTCGCGCGCCGGTGCGCTTGGCAGCAGGACCTCCGGCCCGAGATCCTCCCGCTCTGTCGTGAGCTTGAGCTTCAGCCAGTACCGCCCGGCGGGCAGCGCCCCCACCGGCATGGCGTAGCGCGGCTCCATCGTGTAGTAGACGCCGATCGGGGCCTTGAATTCACTGCGCACGGCTCCCGCCGAGTCGACCAGCGCCCCCTGCACCGTGCCGATGTACGCCGCGTTACCCTGCTGCACGAGATGGCTCCACACGACCAGCGAGTCGCCCGCGAGCGCGGTCCGAAGGTTGGAAATCGCGACGCCCGTGCGTACGGCACCGCGACGATAGTACACGCCGATGATCGTTCGCACCTCGAGGGTCAGCCCCACCTTGACCGCGGCGGTGTCGGCCGCGCCTGACACGGGCACCTGCCCGCCCTTGGCCGCGATGACGAGCCGAGCCCAGTATTCTCCGTCCGGGAGACCGGGAGGCGGCAAGGCGAGCAGCCGGATGGTCTGGCGCTCGAGCGGCGGCACGGTCAGGCGCCGCGGGAACGCCTGAATCCAATCCACCGCGGATCGCAGCGTCGAGTCGGGACGGTCGATGGTGCGCAACACGATCCTGCCGACGGAGTCTGTTACCGGGTACCCGAACAGCAACGAGATCGAGACTTCCACCGGGTCGGTGTTCGGGTTGTACAGCAGGACCGAGCCCGAGCGGGCGCGTCCGTCGATGAAGACGGCGTGGGGCGCAATGACCACCCCTTGGGCGTCGAGTCGCGCGGCGCACAGGAGCAGCGAGATGAAGCGTAGGGCACGCCTCATGGTAAGGACACCACGGTGAGGGTGATAGTGGCCGTATAGCTCCCCGCACGCTGGGTCGGCCCCGGCTGGGCGGTGCCGCCCAGAAAGACCGAGCCACGCCCATTCTGGCTGAACGTGATCACGAACGGCTGCTTCGGATCGAACCCGATTTGGCTCCCGATGCTCTGTGACTGAGAATAGCCGGCGTCGCTCCCGCCGAACAGCAGCGGCAGCGTGGCCGCCGCAGGCCCCGTCATCACCACCGGCAGCGTGAACGTCAGCGCCGCCTGGCTGTCGTGCGGCCCGTTCAGCGTGAACTGTCCGGCGCTCGCCGCGCTACTGCGCGACACGACCGCCGGCAACCCTGGGAGGACCACCCCGAAGATCAGCGTCTGCGTGCCGGCCACCGAGATCGGGCGCTGGGCGCCGAGCGGGCGACCCGCGAGCGCCGTGAGCGCCAGGGCGTATCGGAGCAGTTTCATCAGTCACGTCCTCGGTTGTGACAGCGCCGGCAGAGGGATCTGGAGCCCCCTGCCGGCGCACCGCCAGCAGACTAGCGGAAGCGCTCTAGGCTAGTATGATACCGTGAGCGTCACCGTGCCGGTGTAGCTCCCGGCCGGCTGATTCGCCGGGGGTGTGACTGTGGCACCTAGGAAGAAGAATAGCGCGCCACTGCCGCTCAAGGTCGACGTGGTCGGCGACGCCGAGGGCGTGATCGCCGAGCCGCCCGACGTCGAGTTCGTGCCGTTCTCGTAGCCCAACCAGCTGCCGATCGGGAGGTTATTACCCGCGCTCGTCAGGTTGGCGGGCAACGTGAAGGAATAGGTGACGGGCGTGCTGCCCTGGCCCGCGACGCTGAACTTGCCGGCGTTGGCCGCGTCCGTGTAGGCAACCGCCTTGGCGGCACCCGGGAACACGTTGCCGAACGACAAGTTCTGAGTCCCCGTGACCGTGATCGGCGTTTGCACCTGCGCCGTAGCCGAAATGCTCCCGTTGACGCCCTGCCCCTGGACCGAAACGGTCCCGGCGAAGAGCAGCGCGAGCCCGGCGAGGGAAACCTTGGAAACCGAGTTCATGACGATGTCCTCTCCCGAATCTGTCGTGTGGATACGACCTAGAGCATCACGGGGCACTGGTTCGACCCGTTGCTGCCACGCAACAGAGGCAAGCGCCGTGCCAGGTGTTCTGATTCTAGTCAAATGTCAAATTAATATACACATACGGTCCGTCGAGCCGGCGTGCAGGCGGCTCGGTCCTTTGTCTCGTCGCTGCCGTGTTACTGTACGATTTGTTGACGAATTCTGAGTCGATGGCTGCTCTAGGCTGACATTGCAATCGATTGACGATAAACGACTTATCAGCTAGGTCGCGGTCGGCACGGAGCGTGCCTTGTCCTGGCAGTGACGGACGAAGATCTCGAACCTTGGAGCGGCACATGATCGGTCAGACAGGGACTCGGATGGTGCGGGCGTTGGGTGTGGCCGCTCTGGTTGCCGGGTTCTCGACCTTACGTCCCGCTGCCGCAGAAGCCCAAGGTCGCGGCACGCTGCAAGTGTACGCGCAAGTCGTTGACACAAAGGCAGGATACGACGGTATCAGCGCGGCGCGCAGCGCGCTGCTCGCGGCGTCCACACACTCCGGCGCGGCTCAGCTCAATCCTGTCGCGACACTGGCGCATGTGAGCGTCGCGTACCCGTCAGAGCGGCGGTCCGGCGTCGTCGTCACGATCGACTACTCCAAGAACTAGCCCCCCGCGGCCGGGCGCGCCTCGGTCAACCGACTAGGCTGCGGGCGGGATTCTCCTGGCACGCCGGTCGGACACGAGGCGGCGGGGCACGAACGCGCGGCGCGGCATTCCCCGCCGCTCACTGTCCGCGCGACGTTGCACGTCCGCACGGCGGTCGGTCGCCACCGACGTGTCGGCGTGGCGCCGGTCTTCGGACGAGCGGCGGTCCACACCCGAGCGGCGGTCGTCGAGGTGGCGCCGGTCGCCCCGCGTACGGCGGTCGGGTAGTGGTTGGTACCCCATGAGACGCCCTCTCTCTGGCGACGGGTGGGGGGCGAAACCTATCGGCCGACGGGCACCCCGTCTAGGGCAGCATCCGGAGTGCTAGCTTTCGCCCACCCATGGACAACCTCGCACACACCTTAGTCGGTGCGGCGCTGGGCCGTGCGGTGGCCGGGCGCGAGCTGCCAGCCGCCGGCTGGATCGGCGCGGTCGCGGGCAATGCGCCGGACTGGGCCGAGCTCGTGTTGCGACCGAGCTCATGGACACCCCGAGCCGGCGTGGACTACCTGGTCTACCACCGTGGCATCACCCACGCGTTTCTGGGCGCCGCGGTCGAGATCGTTGCCCTGACCGGTCTCGTGGGCCTCATCCTGCGCTGGTGGGCGCGCCGCCACGGAGGGAATCCTCCGGCTTGGCGCTCGATCGCCGCGTGCGTCGCCCTCACGGTGGCCAGCCACCTCTACCTCGACTGGCAGGGCTCCTACGGCTTGCGGCCACTCCTGCCCTGGAGCGGGCGGTGGTACTACGCCGATTGGGTGGCGATCGTCGATCCCGTCTTCTGGCTGGTGCCGTTGGTCGCCCTGGCCTGGGGCGCGCGCCGGCATTGGGCGCCCGCGCTCGTCTACCTCCTGAGTCTGATCGGGATCACCACGCTGGTCCTGTGGCGCGGTCGCGAGCTGGTCGCGTGGGGCGTGCGGCTCGCGACGCTGGGCGGCGCGGTCGCGGGCGTGGCCGGGTGGACCGAGCATTGGTTCGGCGTCGCGGGCCGGCGGCGGGCGGCCGCGTACGGGTTGCTCGCACTGGCTGGTTACGTCGCCGCGAACGCGGCAGCGAGCACGGCGGCCAAGGCGGAGGCGCATGCCGCCGCGAGCCGGCGGTTCGGGCCCGACGCCGCGTGGGCCGCGCTCACCGTGATCGGTCATCCTTTCCACTGGGAGAAGCTCGCCGCGTCCCGCGACAGTGTCGCGGGATCCGGGTGGGTGGCGCCACGTCATCTGGATGACGCGGCGGTGCGCACGGCGCTCGCCACGCCGCGCGGCCGGGCGATCGCGCAATTCGCCCGGTTTCTCGTGGCGGCGGTCGACTCGAGCGGCGGTCGACTGCGCGTGTTGCTGTGGGACGCGCGCTTTCACCCGACGGCGCCGGGCCCGGGCGCCTGGGCCGCGGTCGCGATCCCGGTTCGCTGAGCGCGTTAGATTGTGGCGCGATGACCCACGCTACCCCGCCCGCGGAGCGCCTGGACGGCGTCGCACGGGCGCTCGAGCCCGCCTTCCGCCTGGATCAGATCGTGGCCGCGACGCCCGAGCGCGCCGTGTACCACGCGTGGGACCGCTTGCTCAAGCGGCACGTGGCGCTGCACGTCCATCTGTGGCCCGACTCGGACAGCCGCGCCTGGTTCCTGCGCGAAACCGAGACCCTCGCGGCGCTCGATCATCCCGCGATCCGGCACGTGTACGCCGCCGGTGTCGCGGGGACGTTCGCCTACCGGACGGCCAACTGGGTCGAGGGGGAAAGCCTGGCCAACGCGCTGCGTCGCGGACCACGTCCGATCCCGACCGCTCACGTCCTGGTGCGCGATCTGCTGAGCGCGGCGGAGCACGCCCACGCCCACGGGGTGATCCTGCGGCGGATCATCCCGACGACCCTCATGCTCGAGGTCTCGGGGCGCGCCGTGATCACGGACCTGCGGTACGCCAGCTGGTGTCTCCCGAACGTGCCGCCGGACGAGCGCGGCGCGGGGGGCAACTTTGTGGCGCCGGAAGTCCGGGCCGGCAGCCCCGGCGAGCCCGCGAGCGACGTGTACGCCGTGGCGGCGCTCGTGTACTACGTGCTGACCGGCCAGGAGCCGGATGCGGACCCGACGCGCGTCACGCCCCCGCGCCGGCTGCGGCCCGCGGTCCCGGCCGCGCTCGAGCGCGTGCTGTCGCGGGCGCTGCAGGCCGCGCCGGGCGACCGCTACTACACGGCGACGGAGATGCTGGAGGATTTCGTGAGCGACGCCGGGGTGTTTCAGCAGCCGGCGGCGGCGCCGCAGGTGGGGGAGGCGGGCTTCGAGCGACGCCTGCGGCGCGCGCTCGGCGACGACTACGAGCTGCTCGAAGAAATCGGGGCGGGGGGCTTCGGCCGGGTGTATCGCGCGCGCGACCTGGGACTCGAGCGGGAGGTGGCGATCAAGGTGTTGCACCCATCGCTCACGGCCGATCTCGCGGTCATGGAGCGGTTCCGCCGCGAAGCGCAGCTCGCCGCCCGGCTGCGGCACCCGAGCATCGTCAGCATTTACGACATCATGAGCCGGGCGGGGTTGCAGTGGTACACGATGGAGCTCGTCCCCGGGACCAACCTGGCGCAGCACGTGCGCCAGCACGGCCCCCTCTCCGTCGAGCAGACGGTCCGCGTGCTCGACCGAGCGCTGTCGGCCCTCGAGCACGCACACGCGCTCGGGCTGGTGCACCGTGACCTGAAGCCCGAAAACCTGCTGATCGAGCCGGACGGGCGGCTGCGCATCACCGACTTCGGACTGGCGCTCGCGCTGCGCGGCGACGGCCGGTTCGGAGGGGCCACGTCGCGCAGCGGTACACCGCAGTTCGCGGCGCCGGAGCAGCTCCTGGGAGAGCGCGTGGACCAGCGCACCGATCTCTACTCGCTCGCCGCGACTGCCTATTTCGCGTTGCTGGGCCGGCCGCCGTTCGAGGGGGCCACCCCCGAGGCGATCCTCGCCCGCCAGACGACCAACGACATCCCGGCGCTGCGCGCCTCGCGCCACGACGTGCCGCGCGAGCTGGAAGAGGTGCTGCGCACCACGCTGGCGAGCGAGCCGGCCGCGCGGTACCCGACTGCAGCGGCGTTCCGCGAGGCCCTGCGGCGCTCGCGCGGCCTGCGCTCCCGGGCGTGGGCCTTCCTTCGCGGAGACTGACGCGCGTCTACCGCCAGCGGAAGATCTGCAGCGCGATCACGAAGCTCACCAGTCCCCATCCGGCCACGATCGCGAGCGGCGTTCCCAGCTGGACCAGCGGGCTGCCGTCGATCATCACGGCACGGAGCGCGTCGTTCAACGCCGTGAGCGGCAGCGCCTTGACGAACGGCTGCATGGCATCCGGGAAGCGCGCGTACGAAAAGAACGTGCCCGACAGGATCCACATCGGGAGCATCACGAGATTCATGAGCCCCGAGACCGCCTCGATGGTGCGGGCGCGGCTCGCGACCAGCATGCCCAGCCCCGCGAACGCGAGGGCGCCAAGAACGGTGATGAACGCGACGGCGCCGAACGAGCCGCGTACGCCCACGTGGAACACCCACCAGCCGAAGCCCACCAGCGCCGCCACCTCGACGAACAGGAATACCAGGCGCGAGAGTATGAACGACAGGAGGTAATGGCTCCGGCGCATCGGCGTCGCCATGAAACGCTTCAGCAGCTTCTTGGTGCGGGCCTGCACCACCGAGAACCCGACGCCCCAGAGCCC
>DATHGL010000069.1:0-5137 GCA_035317625.1 Gemmatimonadales bacterium
CCGGGCTCACCGCCACCGACGCCACCGGCACCGGCGGCACCGCCGTCACCGTGATCGCCGCCGTGCCGCTCTGCCCCTCACTCGTCGCGATGATCGTCGCCGAGCCCGCCACCTTCGCCGTCACGAGCCCGCTCGTACTCACCGTCGCGATCGTCGTGTTGCTGCTTGCCCAGGTGACCGTGCGTCCCGACAGCGTGGCGCCGTTCGCGTCCTTCGGCGTCGCGGTGAGCTGCACCGTCTGGCCCACCTGCACGCTGGCCGAGGCCGGGCTCACCGACACCGACGCCACCGGCGTCGGGCACGGCACCGTCACGGTCGCCGTGTCGCTCTTGTCGCCTGGGTGACTGGTCGCGCTGACCTTGAAGGTGCCGCAGTTCGCGTTCTTGTATTGGCCGAAGTGGCGCTTGCCGCTCGTGCTCGTATCGATCGTGCCGCCCGGAGCGCTCCACGAAACCGCGATCTGCGCGGTGTCGCCCGTCGCCGTGAAGCCGACGGCCATGAAGTCCTGGACTTGATTCGCTTGCAGAGTGGCTGTTTTGGGAGAGACGGCTAATCTTGCGACGGACGTGTCCGGCTCCGTGATGGGCGGCATCTCGCAGCTCGCGACCCACAGGAACGCGAGTCCAGCCACCGCCACTGCACGGCGGTGGTCTTTCAGCAACGCCAGGCCTCGCTGTACCGTCCGCCGAATCGCCACAGGACCTCTCCGACAGCGATCCCGCCACGCAAAGCCGGGCCGCCAAGTTCCGACGTGGAGTCGAAACGCTGGCGGCCCGGCGAGCGTGGCGGACGGCGTCCGCGGTAGCCCCGTAGCTCTGCGTCACCGCCTTTCGGCGGTTTTGCTCTGAGCAGCGCATGCCCGCTGGCGGCTCGGCTGGCGTGGCGGATGACCCGCGGTAGCCCCGGTGGCTCTGCGTCACCGCCTTTCGGCGGTTTTGCTCTGAGCAGCGATGCCTCTGTACCTCACGACCAAGGAGCAAGTCCCGTTCCGGTACGCCGCGGGATGATCATCTCCGCTTGAACGCGGTGGTTAGGCAAAATCCCGCGACGGCGACGGCGCGCCCTGGGACGGGCATTCTACAACTTGTACCGCAACCTACACCGTGATGACCGTCACGTAGGGCGGGGGTCCTCTGCGGATGTTACAAATCGATCACTGTTACAAATCGATCACCACCAGGATTCCCCGACGGCGGAGCTGGCCCAGTAGTTTGGCCTCGACGCGAGCGGTGACTTCGACCATCCCGTCCAGCTGCACCTGACTCATCACCTCGGAGTCGCGGTGCAGCGCGGCGATCAGCTTACCGTCGGTCACCGGGACCTGGATGCGGGCGACGGGACGGAGCGCCTGCGCCGCCGTGCGGAGCACGGTACGCAGTCGATCGACTCCCTGCGTCGCCGCGCGATTGCCGTGCGCCGTCGTGAGGATGGCGTGGGGGTAATGCTCGCTCACCTGCGTCAGAAACGCCTCCGGCTCGGGGAGCAGGTCCGCCTTGTTGAAGACATAGATGACGGGCTTGCGCTCGGGCGTTCCCGCCCCATACAGTCCCAGATCTTCCAGCACCTCCTCGACCACGTGCGCTTGCGCCTCCCACGCTGGGTGCGACGCGTCGATCACGTGCAGGAGCAGATCCGCCTGCCGCGCCTCCTCCAGCGTGGCACGGAATGAGGCGACCAGGTGATGCGGCAGCTTGCGGATGAAGCCCACTGTGTCGGCCAGGCGGAACCGGTAGCCCCCGCCCACGTCCACCTCGCGGGTGATGGTGTCGAGCGTGGCGAACAACCGGTCCTCCACGAAGATGTCGCCGCCCGACAAGGTGCGGAGGATGCTCGACTTGCCGGCGTTGGTGTAGCCGACGAGCGCCGCGCTCGGCAGGTCGCGCCGGCCCTGGCGCTGGTTCGCGCGATGGTCGGCCACGTCCTCGAGTCGCTTTCTCAACACGGAGATCTTGCGACGAATCCGACGGCGGTCGGTCTCGAGCTGCGTCTCGCCCGGCCCCCGCAAGCCGATGCCGCCCCGGATGCGCGACAGGTGGGTCCACATGCGCGTGAGGCGCGGCAGGAGATACTCGAGCTGCGCCAGCTCCACCTGCATCTTCGCTTCCGCCGAGCGAGCGCGGGTGGCGAAGATGTCGAGAATCACCTCGCTGCGGTCCATCACGCGGACCGCCAGCGCTTTCTCGAGATTGGTGCCCTGCACGGGCGAGAGCGGCTCGTCGAATAGCACCAAGGTGGAGCGAGCCTCCTCCAGAATCCCCTTCAACTCCTCCACTTTCCCTTGTCCCAGGTAGAGGTTGGGTGTGGGTGCCTCGAGGCGCTGGTAGGTGCGGCCCACGACCTCGGCGCCGGCGGTATCGGCGAGCCGCTCCAGCTCGTCCAGATGCTCATCCATCTGCGCCGCGTCCGCCGACCCTTTGCGGGGAGCGCCGACCAAGAACGCCCGCTCCACTGGCGGTTGGATATCTATGAGTTGTCGGATCGGGTCTAACTCCTTGCCAAAGCTCCCCAGCCTCAATTTAGACAGCCGGACGCGAGAGGGGAGAGGGGCCCGCTCGTGATCCCAGCGTCAGTCCAGGCTCTGTACCTTTGACAGCGATGCGACGGCCATCCTCGCGCACCGGGCTCCTGGCGTTCGCGCTGCTTGCCATCCTTGTTGCCACGCTGTGGCCAGTCTACGAAGCGCGGCCACAGACGTGGGTCTCATGCATCGTCTGCGGCGAGCACGGCGTCGCCGACGTGCTGCTCAACATCGTGCTCTTCCTCCCCCTGGGCGTGGCCCTCGGGCTGGGGGGCCGCCGCATCCCACAGTGCGTGCTGCTCGCCGCACTGCTGTCGGCGAGCATCGAGCTCGCGCAGCTCCTTATCCCCGGCCGCGATGCGAGTCTCGGTGACGTCGTGTCGAACACGATCGGAGCCACGCTGGGAGCCATGCTGGTCCGCACAGCGCCCGCATGGCTCCTGCCGCCGCCCGAGCGGTCGACCCGCTTGTCGCGCGTCGCAGCCCTCGCGGCGGCCGCGCTGTGTTGCGTCACCGGCCTGCTGCTGGCTCCCGTCTTTCCCGATTCGCTCTACTACGGCCAGTGGACCCCGAACCTCGGGCATCTCGAGTGGTACCGGGGCCGAGTGCTGGACGCGACGATCGGAGCACTGCATGTCGCGCCCGGTCCCATGTCCGATACGCCGCTCGCACGCGAGCTGTTGCGCTCCGCGAGTGGCTGTTCGCTCCACGTGCGGGGCATCGCAGGACCCCGACCGGCGGAGCTGGCGTCGCTGTTTTCCATCTCCGACGACCGGCAGCGGGAGATCATCCTCCTGGGGCCCGATCGCGATGATCTCGTGTTTCGGTTCCGCACGCGCGCGGCCGCGTTGCGCCTCGACCAACCGGATATCCGGGTCACCGACGCCATGGAGGGCATGCGCGCGGGCGACAGTCTCGACGTCACGGTCACGCGCGAGGGCCGAGCGTGTCGCGTCGCGCTCAACGGCCGCACTGCCGCGGGCCTCGGACCGACCGTTGGCAGCGGCTGGGGGTTGCTGATGTATCCGGAAGCGTTGCCGGCGGTGCTCAAGGGGCTGCTCTCCGCGGTCTGGGTCGGCGCGCTGTTCCTGCCGGCGGCCTTTTGGATTCGCACCCGCGGTGAGGCCGTGTGGGTGACGGCCGCGCTGGTCGCCGGCCTGGTCGGCGCACCGGCCCTGACCCCGCTTGTCGCCACGCCAGCCATCCAGTGGGCGGCCGCGGCGCTCGGCCTGCTGACTGGCGCTGGTCTGCGCGTCGTCGTGGCCCGTCGCATCCGGGGAGGGGAGGCGCAGAGGCCACGGATTACTTCAGCAGTTTCCTGAGCGGCACCGTCCCCGTCCCGGTGAGCGCCACGCGCTGATCCCCCAGGGGTGTCTCGAGCAGGACCGCGCCCGTGATCCCGTACGCGACCGATTGGCGGGTCACCAACGCCTTCGCCCCGGCTCCGATGCCCGCCCACTCGAACCGCACCGGCACGACGACCCGGCTGTGATGCGTGGGCGACAGGTCGAGCGGCCGGTCGAGCAGCGCGTCGCCGAAGTGGGTGCCTTGGAGATCGATCCCAACCTCGAGGCGGGTGGAGCGGATGCGATAGTCGTTGGGATTGTACACGTCGAACACCAGATCGAAGGTGCCCCCCGTCAGGCCGATCCCGGTGATGTCGATCTCCTGCAACGCGACGTCTGGTTCGGTGAACGCCAGCCGGCCCAGCGTCGCGCAGGAGAGGCACAACAACAAGGGGAACGGGAAACGGGAAACGGGAAACGAGTGTTTCTTCACGTTTCCTCTTTCCCCTTTCCCGTTTCCCGTCCGATCCGCTCCTTCACCTGCTTCCAAAACTCCATCCGCTCTCCGATGGTCTTTTCGTAACCAAAGTCCGTGGGTTGATACCAACTCGCCCCCCGCAGCGAGTCCGGCAGGTACTCCTGCGGCACATAGGCGTGCTCGTGCGTGTGGGCGTACTTGTACCCCGCCCCGTACCCCAGATCCTCCATGAGTTTGGTCGGAGCGTTGCGGATGTGGAGCGGCACCGCCTCCGCCGGGTGCTCCGCCGCGGCCGCCATGGCTTGGTTGAACGCCAGGTACACCCGGTTCGACTTGGGGGCAGTCGCGAGATACACGACCGCCTCGGCGAGCGCCAGCTCCCCCTCGGGGGATCCCAGAAAATGGTACGCGTCCTTCGCGGCCAGGCTGAGGGCCAGTGCTCGGGGGTCCGCGAGGCCCACGTCCTCCGCGGCGATGCGCACCAGGCGTCGCGCGATGTACAGGGGGTCCTCGCCGCCCGCAAGCATCCGCGCCAGCCAGTACAAGGAGCCCTCCACGTCCGATCCGCGCACGGCCTTGTGGAGCGCGGAGATGACGTTGAAATGCTGATCGCCGGATTTGTCGTAGGCGGGGAGCGGCTTCTCGAGGACGGAGACAACCACTTCCCGGGAGACGGGACGCGGGAGGCGGGAGTTGTCGATGTGCTGCAGCAGGGCCTCCAGAGCGTTCAGCGCGCGGCGGGCGTCGCCTTGTGCGTACGTCACGAGCGCGCCGATCCCCTCCGCGGTGAGCACTTCTCCCGGCTCCCGGCTCCCGCTTCCCGTCCCTCGAAGCGCCCGCACAATCACCATTCGG
>DATHGL010000070.1:0-4082 GCA_035317625.1 Gemmatimonadales bacterium
CCATGCCGCTCGCCGTACTCGCCGACCTGGTGGCCAGCGGAGTCCCTGTCGACAGCGCTGCCGCTGCCGTCCTCGCCCTTGCCGCGCGGGCCAGAGACGCGGACCTCGTCGAATTCCGGCGCGCCGTCGAGCGTGACATCGCGTTGGGAGCGCCCCCTGCCGCGGCCACCGCGGCCGCGGCGACGGCCGCGGACGTGCTGGTGAACGCGGGGGCCCGCCAGCAGCGCCCCGGCCGCCCCTAACCCCGTGCGGCCAGCCGCGGCCGCGCGACATGTTTGGACCGCGTCCCTGGCCGCGGCAACGTCCCTCTCAGCCGTTCGCTCATCCGCCGCCCAGACCTCCGGAACCGTCGACCTCGGTGTCTCCACGGTGCGCTACGATGGATTCCTTCCGTCCAGCGCCGCATCCCTCACCCCAACCCTCACCTGGGCGCGGCCCGGCGCCGCCGTCACAGCCCGTGGCACCTACCTGCGCTTCGAAAGCAGTCGCCGGAGTCTTCAGGGCCTCGTCGCCGCGGCGCTCTTCACGCCACCGAGCTTGCTCCCCCACCGCTGGCGCGGCGAGCTCTCCCTCTCGGCCGGGGGGAGCAGCTACGCCCACTTCGCGAGTTTCTGGCACGCGACGGCCGAGGCCCGGTTGCATGTCGTCGCGGCAGGCCGGGGCGCGTGGATCGGCGGGACTTGGGGCCGCACCTCGTACGGCAGCGTGCCCCGCCCCGTCGCGGTCGCCAGCGTCGGTGTGTGGGCGCGACGCTCCTGGATGACGGTCACTGCGTCCGCCACCCGATCGATCGTGGGGGATACGGCCTACAGCGACATCGGGTCGACCCTTCACGCGAGCCGGGGCCGCTTCGCGCTCGACGGATCCCTAGCAGCGCGGGTGTCGAGCCGCGGCGCCGGTCACGGCGTGTACGGCGAAACGAGCGCCACATACACGATGGGAGCGCGCACGGCCCTCTTCGGATCGGGCGGCCGCTACCCAACCGATCCCGTCAGCGGCAGCGTGGCCGGGCGCTACGCGAGCGCAGGGCTGCGCCTGCGGACGGCGCTGCCCCGACCATACGCCATTCGCCATCCGCCGCTGCCCAGTCGATCGCCGGCGTCGGGCGACGGCGAGCCGGGCCTCACCACACGGCTCGAAATCCAGTCAGGGCTGGACGGCACCGTCCGGGTCGTCGTGTACGCGCCCATTGCGGCGACGGTCGAGCTGGCGGGCGATTTCACCGATTGGCAACCGGTCTCGCTTCGCCGCGTGGGCGAGGTGATGTGGGAAGGCGCGTTGCGCATTCCGAGCGGCGTGCACCGAGTCAACGTGCGGGTCGACGGTGGCAGGTGGACCGCGCCGGCGGGGACGACGCGCGTCACCGACGAGTTCGGAAGCGAGGTGGGGATGGTCGCGGTGCCTTAGCCTCGCCCGCCGGCGAGCGCCGCCGCCTCGGGACGCCGCCGCAGCGCCAGCATCGCCCACACGCCGCACGCCGGTCCGAGCGCCAGCACGCTCATGCTCCAGCGCCACCCGATCCGGCCCGCGAGCCACGGCAGCAGATAGATCGTCAGGCAGGTGAGCAGGAACCCGAGGCTCGTTTGGAGCGTGAGGGCCGTCCCGACAAGGTCGCGCGGAGCCAGCTCGCTCACCGCCGCCGAAAACTGCGCCGAGTCCGCGACCACCGCGATGCCCCAGAGGAGAAGCAATGGGAGGAGCAGCGCGAGCGGACGCCCGAACGCGACGCCCGCGGCGAGGGCGCACGCTCCCGACACCGCCATCGCGGCGCTGGTGATCAGCGTGCGCCCCCAGCGGTCGGCGTACATCCCGCCGAGCCAACAGCCCAGCGCTCCGCTCCCCACGACGGCGAACGTGACGAGCGCCGGCACGCCCCCCACCGTCGGGTCGACGCCCGTACGGCCCCGCTCGCTCGCGGCGACGAACGCGGCGAGCCACGTCCACATCGCGTACAGCTCCCACATGTGTCCGAGATACCCGAGGTTGGCGAGCGACACGGCGCGGTCCGAGAGGATACGCGGCGCCGCACTCCAGCTGAATGCCGGCGCCGGAGCGGCGAAGGGCCCGTCATGGGGCACCAGCAGGACGAGCAGCCCGCCGGCGAACGCCGCGGCGGCCGCCACCCCGAGCACGACGCGCCAATGCTCGGCGGGGACCGCCCAACGGACGAGGTGAGGCAACGCCGAGCCGAGCGTCAGCGCGCCGACGAGCACGCCGATCGCGAGCCCGCGACCTTCCCGATACCAACCCGCGACGATCTTCATCCCCGGAGGATAGACGCCCGCGAGCGCCGCGCCGGTGAGCACCCGCAGAGCGATCCCCACTCCCGGGCCCGGCGCGAACGCGACCCCCAACGTGGCAACCCCCGCGAGTAGGGCGCAGCCCGCGACCAACCGACGCGCGGACCAGCGGTCGGACAGCGTGAGCACCGCCGAGACGAGCGCGCCCGCGACGAAGCCGAGCTGCACCGAGATCGTGAGCCATGCAGCCCCAGCGGCCTCCAGCCGCCACACACCCGAAAGAGCGGGCGCCACCGCTGACGCCGAGAACCACGGCGCCATGCTGCACAGCTCGGCCGTCGCGAGCACCGCGAGCACGCGGCGCGGTCTCACAGGCCGGTGGGATGGTCCAGAAAGGTCCAGGGGAGATCGAACCGGGCCCGGAGGTGCTCCCCGAGTGCCTTCACACCGACGGTCTCCGTCGCGTAGTGCCCCGCGTAGAAGACGTTGACACCCAGCTCTTCGGCGTCGAAAAAGCTGTGGTGGGGGCCCTCGCCCGTGATGTACGTGTCGAGCCCGGCCGCCGCGGCTTGCGCGATCATCGAGGCCGCCGCCCCGGTGACGATCCCCACCCGGCGGGCACGCACGGGGCCGAACGCCAACAGCCGCGGTGTCGCGCCGAGGAGCTCGGCGAGCTGCCGCTCGATCACCGCCCGCGGGACGTCGATTTCTCCCCACACGCCGATCCGCACGCCGTACTGGTCCCCGAACTCGCCTCGCAGCGAGACTCCCAACTGGCGCGCGAGCACGGGGTTGTTGCCGACGTCGGGATGCAGGTCGAGCGGCAGGTGGGCGCTGTAGAGCGCGATGTTGTGCGCGATGAGGTCCGCCACCCGACGATAGGCGCGTCCCGTGAGCGGCTGCAGCCCGCCCCAGAACAGGCCGTGGTGAACGAGCAGCAGATCGGCGCCCTGCTCCGCCGCCATGCGCACCGTCGCCCCACACAAATCCACCGCCGCTGCCACCCGGTTCACCGCCCCGGCGTTCGACACCTGCAGGCCGTTGAGCGCGTGAGGAGCGTCGGGGACCTCGGTCACCCGGAGATAGGTATCGAGGTAGGTGACCAGGTCGCTCAGCTGCATCGCGCCCGGCTCACTTGCGGCAGTAAGCAGACATTATCTCACCAGATTATCGACAGTGGCGCGAGATTCCCACATCACGGTATGCGTAACACCATATATCACAGCGAAATAGAGAATCCACACGCGGAGGGTGCGAGCGTGTGGATATCTCGCTCGGCTCAATGCGTTCGCTGCGGGCCCGCCTTTTCCGCGGCCTCCCCTTCGAGGGCGCCCTCGCCCATCCGTACGACGCCGTTGATCTCGCCGCCCTCCTGGACGAGCAGCCGTTTCGCGACGACATCGCCGTGCACGACGCTGGTGGACTGGATCTCGATCCGTTCCTCGGCGCGGATGCTGCCGCGCACTTCCCCGCCGATAATGGCCTCGCGTGAGATCACGTCACCCTCCACCTCACCACCCTTCCCCACCAGCACCTGCCGGGCGGCGCGCACGGTGCCCACCACCGTGCCTTCGATCTTCACGACGCCGTCGGCGGTGATGTCGCCCACCACGCGCATCCCGGTGCCGATGATGGAGAGGCCGGCTTCGGCGTCCAGGGCGCCCTGCCCTTTCTCGGTAAACATCGCCATGTCAATTCTCCCATTTCACGACCGCGAGAGGATCGAGCGACTTGCGCTCGCGGCGGATTTCGAAGTGGAGGTGCGGCGCCGTGGACCGCCCCGAGTTGCCGGAGAGGGCGATCACCTGCCCCGCCTGCACCGAGTCGCCATCGCGTACCAGG
>DATHGL010000071.1:0-10049 GCA_035317625.1 Gemmatimonadales bacterium
GAGCGCGTCTCCCAGATCGGGGACGGCGTCGAGGAAGCGGTGCAACGCGGCTGCGACCGCCGGTGGGACCTGTCCGAGATGGGCGTCGGCGACCACGAGCACGCGCGAGCTGGGGGGGGACACGGCCCCAAGCTAGGAATCCCGGGGAAGGGCCGCAAGCGCCTGTCCTATTTGACTTTTCGAGACTGCGCGTGGATGTTGCCTCGCCGTGATCAGCTCGATAACCCTGCGCGTCAACTACTCCGAAACCGACCAGATGGGCGTGGTCTATCATGCCAACTACCTCATCTGGTTCGATCGCGCCCGCACCGAGCTGATGCGCGAGACGGGTCTCAGCTACAAGGAGCTTGAGCAGCAGGGCGTTTACCTCGCCGTCTCCGAGGTGAGCGTCCGCTACCGGGCCGCCGCTCGCTACGACGATGTGGTGCAGGTGCGCTGCTGGGTGCGCGAGCTGGTCTCGCGGCGGGTGACGTTCGGCTACGCGGTCGAGCGGGCGGCCACGGGCGAGCTGCTGGCAACGGGCGAGACCGCGCTCGTCTCGCTCACGCACCGCCACACGCTCACCCGCATTCCCGCGCATGTTCTCGACCTGCTCAAGCCGATCGCCGATCCGGTCCGCTTCCAAGGTGCTTCTCGCCCTCGTGGACCAGCGCTACTTTGACGGACCGAGTTGGGCGCGCGGTGGTCGACGCCGGCGCGCGGGGCGAGCGCATCCGGCGCGTGCACCGCTGCCACTTTTTTCGGCTTAACTATTGAGACCGCAACGTGTTCCGCTTGACCGGCGGATCGCACTCTCCTACATTGGCGCCTGTGTGCTGCTGGCGGGCTGCCGCCCGCGGCTCGCGCCGCTCGTGGCGCTGCCGCTCGCCCTGGCGGACCGGGACAGTGCGGTCGCGTGGACGCGGACCATGCAGCCCGCGCGCCCGATCGCCGTTCGGTTCCGCTGGAAGTATCAAGACGACCAGAAGCGCTGGGGGGGCCGCGGCCAGGCGCGCGTTGCGCCGCCGGATTCGCTTCGGTTCGATTACGTTGGGCCGCTGGGGTTGGGCGCCGGCGCGGCGGCCGTGGTCGCCGATTCGACGATCTGGGCCGACCCGGAGAAGAACGTCCGCTCGCTCGTCCCGGCGGTGCGGATGCTGTGGGCGGGTCTTGGCATCGCGCGACCGCCGGCGGCGGACGCGGCGGTGTTTCGGGGTGGCGTGGATGAGCGCGTCCGGATCTGGCGGTTCGTACAGGACGGGGATACGCTCGACTACCGGGAAACGCTCGGCGGGGGGCGCGTCCTCGAGGCGGAGTGGCGGCGGCAAGGAAAAATGCTGGCGCGCAGCCGGACCGAGTTCGACCTGCACCTGCTACCGGCCAGCGCGCGCATCGATTTCCCGGAGGGGCCGGCTCGTTTTGAGTTCACGGTGGTCTCGGTGGATACGGCCGCGGTGCTCGATCCCGCGATCTGGCGCGGGCGTCGTTAGCGCCCTCGTCCTCACCCTCGGGGGCTGTCTCTACGGCTTCGCCGGCGGCGGGTTGCCGAACATCAAGACGGTCGCCATCCTCCCGTTCGACAACCAGACCGCCGAGCCGGCGTTAACCAAGGAAGTCAACGACGCGGTGCTCGAGGCGTTCCAGGGGCGACTCGGGCTCCGGACGGCCGGTGAAAGCAACGCCGACGCTGTGGTGCGCGGCAAGGTGGTGCGGTACGATCCCGACGTGCCACTCTCGTTTCAGGCGGGGCAACAGCGGACCGACGTCACGCGGCGGCAGGTGCAGATCACGGTGGATGTCGAGATCCTCGATCAGCGCGACGGCAAGACGCTGTGGCAGCGGCAGGGACTCACGGAGGTCGGCGACTACGCGCCGCCCCAGGAAGCCGAGGGTCGCAAGATCGCGCTGCAGAAGCTCGTCCGGGACCTGGTCGACGGAGCCCAGTCGCAATGGTGATCCGTCCGGCCGACCGCCGGGGCGCGAGCTCGCTGGGGTGTCTCGTCTCCCTGCTCATTTTCGTCGGGGCGCTGTACTACGGCTTCCACGTCGGCGAGTTGTTTTTTCGCTACTACCAGCTGCTCGACGAAATGAAGACCGAGGCCCAGCTCGCGCCGTCGCTCGACGACGGTACGATCCGCCGCCGTGTCCAGGCCAGGGCGCAGGAGATCGGGCTCCCGGCGGAGGCCCAGCAGATCCGCATTGTGCGCCGCATCTCGCCGCGCGAGATCGTGATCGAGACGGAGTACAGCGAGACGGTGAACCTGCCGCTCTTCAACCGCACGTTCAATTTCCATCCCAAGGCGACGCAGCCCCTGTAGCGCGCCCGCCTGGGCGCTCACGGCGGGTCTGCCGTTCCTGCTGGGCGCGGCGGGCCACGTCGACGTCGCCCGCTTTTTCACGATCCTCGCGGTGATGCTGCTCGTCGGGAAGTTCGCCGGCGAGGCATTCGAGCGATTGCGCCAGCCGGCCGTCATGGGCGAGCTGCTGGCGGGGATCCTGCTCGGGGCGGGGCTCCTGAAGGTGATCCCGACCGGTCCCGACGATCCGCTCACCCCGGTGTTCCAACTGCTGGCGCAGCTCGGCGTCGTCGTGCTGTTGTTCGAGATCGGGCTCGCAACCGATCTCAAGGCGATGATGCGGGTCGGCACCGCGGCGAGCGCCGTCGCCGTCGTGGGCGTCGCGGTGCCGTTCGGACTGGGCTTTCTGTACTGGCGGTCCGGCTGGCACGGGTACGAGCACACCGTGGCCGACCCGCTGCCGACGGCGATTTTCGTCGGTGCGACCCTCACCGCGACATCGGTCGGGATCACCGCACGGGTGCTGAAGGATCTCAACGTGCTGCACAGCCTGGAGGCGCGTCTGATCCTGGGGGCGGCCGTGATCGACGATGTCCTCGGCCTCGTCATTCTGGGAGTCGTGTCGGGGCTTGCGGCCGGCACGGCGTTCAGCCTGTCCGGCGCGCTGCGCATCCTCGCGGTCGCGGTGGCGTTCCTCTTTGTGGCGCTGTGGATCGGGTTGCGGTTTGCGCCGCGGCTGTTCGGACTCGTCGACCGCATGCAAGTGCGGGGGGTGCTCGTCGTGTCGGCCTTCGCGTTTCTGTTGCTCCTCTGCGTCATCGCCGATCGCGCCGGCACGGCGCTCATCATCGGCGCGTTCGCTGCGGGCCTGATCCTCTCGGAGACCAACCAGTTCGACCTCATCGCGGAGCGGATCAAGCCGGTCGCCGACATCGTCACGCCGATCTTTTTCCTGAGCATCGGCGCCGCGGTCGACGCGCGCGTCTGGAACCCGTTCGTGCCCGAGAACGAGGAGACGCTGGTGATCGGGGGCACCCTCCTGGCCATCGCCGTTGTCGGCAAGCTGGCGAGCGGGTGGGCGGTGCCGTGGTTGCGTTACAACCGGTACATGGTCGGTGTGGGCATGGCCCCGCGGGGCGAGGTCGGGCTGATCTTCGCGCAGATCGGCCTGACGGCAGGCGTCCTCTCGAACCGGTTGTTCAGCGCCATTCTGTTCGTCGTGGTCGCGACGACGCTCGTGGCGCCACCCTTGGTGAAGTGGACTCTGCGTCGGGGCGTGACGCTCGACGATGGTGCGGCTCCGTGAACACGGCGGGGAAGATTCGGACGGCCGCCGACGCTGCCCGCTGGCGCCAGCGACTGCACGGCCCCGTGGCGTTCACGAACGGCGTCTTCGACCTGTTGCACCTCGGGCACGTGACGCTGCTCGAGGCCGCGCGCAGCGAGGGCGAGGCGCTGGCGGTGGGCGTGAACAGCGACGCGTCGGTGCGGCGCTTGGACAAGGGCAGCGACCGGCCGGTGGTGCCCGAGGCCGAGCGGATCCGGCTCGTCGCGGCGCTCGCCAGCGTGGATTGCGTGGTGCTGTTCGACGAAGACACGCCCCTCGCGCTGATCGAGCGCCTCCGGCCGGACGTGCTCGTGAAGGGGGCCGACTACACGCGCGACGCGATCGTCGGGGCGGACCAGGTCGAAGGGTGGGGTGGGCGCGTGATGCGCGTGCCGTTGGTGGCGGGCGTGTCGACCACCGACCTCCTCGCGCGGCTGCGGGGGAAGGGCGGGCTGTGACCCGTCCCCCGTCTCCTGCCTCCCCTCCCTCGTCGCCGGCGAAGCTCCTGATCGCCACGCGCAACGACGGCAAGATTCGCGAGATCCGCGAGCTGTTCGCGGGCCTCCCGTTCCACCTGATGTTTCCGGCGGACCAGTTTCTCGAGCGGTTGCCGGACGAGCCGGACCTGGAGCGCGGCAGCAGCTTTGCCGAAAATGCCGTCGCCAAAGCGCGCTACTTCGCGAAGCGCGCCAACGTACCGACGCTGGCGGACGATTCGGGGCTCGAGGTGGACGCGCTCGACGGCGCGCCTGGCGTGTTTTCGGCGCGGTGGGCGCAGATGCACGGGGGAGGAATCGGTGACGCGGCGAACAACGCGCTGCTGCTCGAGCGCCTGGCCGGCGTTCCCGACGAGCGCCGCACCGCCCGGTATCGGTGCATTGTGGCGTATCTCGAGACACCGCTCGCCAAGCCGCAACTGGTCGAAGCCACGTGCGAGGGGCGCATCCTGTCCGAGCCCCGCGGCAGCGGCGGCTTCGGCTACGATCCGCTGTTTTTCTCGGCCGATCTCGACATGACGTTCGCCGAGGCGCCGAACCCGGCGAAGCAGCGGGTGTCACATCGGGGGCGCGCAATTCGCGCGCTCGTCGAAGTGTTGGTCCGCCGCTCTAAGTAGCTTTTTGCGGCTGGTCCACTAGGTTGTGTTTGGGCTTTTCCTCGGCGCCTCGGCATCTTGGCGTCCAGTCTTTCGGGGCGTAGCGCAGTCCGGTAGCGCGTCTGGTTTGGGACCAGAAGGTCCCGGGTTCAAATCCCGGCGCCCCGACTCTCTCTTGTCGGTCCTTTCCTGATTGACAAGCCTGGGCTCCGCGGTCCAGCTTGGAGCCATGGAGCCATCTGGCACCACACAGCGGCGGGCGTGGGCGCGCCTCCAGCTTGACGTGAGCTGCGGCCTCCGGCGCGGCGCCTGGTACCGGGTCGTGAAGCTCACCGCGGAAGAGGCGACGGTGCAGGTGCCGCATCGTGAGCGGGTCCAGGTCCCGCGGCGCTTCCTCCAAACGCGGGTCGCCCGGCCGCGTCGCTGGACGGTCGTGCCGCACTCCCCCGCCGCCGATGCGCCGCCCGAGCGCCGGCGCTCGCGCTACGCCGTCTGCCCCATCTGTCGCGCCCGGGCGTCCATCATCGCATACGCCGTAGACATGCGCTGCCCGGGATGCGACGGGCTGTTCGGGATCGCCTGGGACGAGGAGTATCTGACCCCGGCCTAAACCGGCGGGGACGGGAACTCCCGTGCGACCTCGGTGGTTGATAGGGCGTCGCGATCGAACCGCGAGCGCCCGATGACCATCAAAAAGAAAACGTGCCACCATCGGCAGCAATACGAGACCGACTGGCTGGGCCGCACGTATTTGGGCTGCCCGATCTGCAACCGCTGGAAGCGCATGAAACCCAAGCCCGCCCCGGCGAACGGGAAGCGGTTGGCGGCCTGAGATGAAGCGCTATTCTCCGTAGGGTATCCAGATGTTCTTGACCTGAGTCGCCTCTCTCAGGAACTCTCGCCCTTCTCCCTGCCGGGCATCCGTCCAATCCCTCGGATGCCACTCGACCCAGGTGCGCTTCATGTTCCCCGCCGACGCCCGCTCGACCTCGGCCCCGCCCACCTGATTCCCAAAGTACCACACCGCGTCCACGTCGTCGTGCTCCGCGAGTACTTTTGCGAGCGCGTCCTTCGCTCCGGTGACGATGTTGATCACCCCGGCCGGCACGTCCGACGCGTCGAGCACCGTGTACAGCTCCGTCGCCGCGAGCGGGTGTGCCTCCGACGGCAGCGCGATGGCCGTGTTCCCGACCGCGATGGCGGGTCCGACGAGCGACACGAAGCCGAGCAGCGGGTACTCCTCGGGGCACGCGATCCCCGTCACACCGACGGCCTCGTTCATGGCGAGCGTGACGCCCCGGATCGGGGTCTGGTGCACCGCGCCGTCGTACTTGTCGGCCCAGGCCGCGTAGGAGAAGAGGCGCGCGATGCTCGCGTCCACCTCGTGGCGCCCGTCGCCCGTATCGCCGCCGGTCATGGCCGCGATCCGTTCCGCGAATTCATCGGCCCGCTGCGCCAGGTTCTCCGCCAGGTAGTAGAGCACCTGCCCGCGATTGTGGCCGCTTGTCTTGGCCCATCCGTCTGCGGCGTGCGCCGCTTCGACCGCGTTGCGGATGTCCTTGCGATTCCCCTCCGCCACCTCGGCGAGGAGCGCGCCTGACGGGGCCAGGATCTTCCGGCTGTAGCCTTGATCAGGGCGGACCTGCGCGCCGCCGATGAACAACTTGTAGGTCCGATCGATGCGCGGGAGACGGGAGTCGGGAGACGGGAGTTGTTTCGCATCACGGCGCTTAGCCGTCTTGCGGACCTCCCGTCTCCCGCCTCCCGGCTCCCGGATTGGTTGCAGATACTCCCACATCCCCTCTTTCCCGCCCTCGCGCCCGAATCCAGACTCCCGGTACCCCCCGAACCCCGACGCCGCGTCGAACAGGTTCGTGCAATTGATCCACACGACGCCGGCCTTGATCTTCGGCGTCACGTCGAGCGCGAGGTTGATGTTCTCCGTCCACACGCTCGCGGCGAGGCCGTACGGGGTGTTGTTGGCGAGCTCGACGGCCTCCATTGGTGTGCGGAAGGTCATCGTCACCAGCACCGGCCCGAAGATCTCGACCTGCGCGATGGTGGCGGCGGGCGCGACGTTCGTGAACAGGGTCGGGGGATAGAAGTAGCCGTCCGTCGGGCACGCCCACGACGGCTGCCACAGGGTGGCGCCTTCCGCGACGCCGGTGTTGACGAGCGTGCGGATGCGCTCGAGCTGCACCGGTGCCACGATCGCGCCCATGTCGATCGCCTTGTCGAGCGGCGGGCCCACGCGCAGCCTCTCCATGCGCGCCCGCAGCTTGGCCACCAGCCGCTCGGCGATTCCCTCGTGCACCAGCAGCCGCGAGCCGGCGCAGCACACCTGCCCCTGGTTGAACCAGATGGCGTCCACCACGCCCTCGACCACGCTGTCGAGATCGGCGTCGTCGAACACGATGAACGGGCTCTTCCCGCCGAGCTCGAGCGACAGCTTCTTCCCCGTGCCCGCCGTCGCCTTGCGGATGATGCGGCCCACCTCGGTCGAGCCGGTGAAGGCGATCTTGTCGATGTCCGCGTGCTGCACGATCAGCGCGCCCGTCCGGCCGTCTCCCGTGACCACGTTGAGCACGCCCGCCGGGAGCCCCGCGTCGTGCGCGATCTCGGCGAGGCACAACGCCGTGAGCGGCGTGAACTCGGCCGGCTTCAGGACGACGGTGTTCCCGGCAGCGAGCGCCGGCGCGACCTTCCATGCCACCATGAGCAGCGGGAAGTTCCACGGGACGATCTGCCCGACCACCCCCACGGGACCGTAACCCGCAAACTCGGAATCGGCGAGCTGCGCCCAGCCCGCGTGGTGGGAGAAGTGACGCGCGACGAGCGGGACGTCGAGATCGCGCGTCTCGCGGATCGACTTGCCGTTGTCGAGGCTCTCGAGCACGGCGAGCAGGCGCGCGTGCTTCTGGATGGCGCGCGCCAGCGCGTACAGGTGACGCGCCCGGGCATGTCCGGAGAGGCCGGACCAGGCGGGGTAGGCATTCCGTGCGGCGGCCACGGCGGCGTCCACGTCTGCCTGGCCCCCTTGGGTGACGCTGGCGAGCTTCGCGGTCGTCGCGGGATTGATCACGTCGAGCGCCTCGCCACCTTGTCCCTTGGTCCAGCGCCCGCCGACAAACAGCCCAAACTCGCGCCCGTGCTGCTCCAACCACTGGAGCGCTTGCTTGTCGCTTTCCGGCGCTGGCCCGTATGCCATTGTTTCGAAAATCTCAGAGACGGTCGTCACCTTTCCCGTTTCCCCTTTCCCGCTTCCCGTCTCATACCATCGGGTGACGGTGCGCCGCCGAGTAGCGCCCAGTCACGAAGTGCTCGAGCTGCCGCTCGATGTCGGTGAGCAGCGCCGAGGCGCCGAGCCGGAACAGCTCGGAGCGCAGCCACCGGTCGCCCAGCTCTTCCTTCATCAGGATGAGCCACTCGAGCGCCTGTTTGGCCCTGCGGATCCCGCCCGCCGGCTTGAACCCCACCGCGTATCCGGTGCGCTCGTGGTAGTCGCGGATCTGGCGCACCATCACCACACCCACGGGCAGCGTGGCGTTCACCGCTTCCTTACCGGTGGACGTCTTGATGAAATCGGCGCCGGCCATCATGGCGACCTGGCTGGCGCGCGCCACGTTCACGAGCGTCGCCAGGTCGCCGGTGCCGAGAATGACCTTCATGTGGGCGCCGCCGCACGCCTCGCGGAAGGCGCGCACCTCGTTGTACAGGGCCTCCCACGCGCCTGCCAGCGCGTGCGCGCGCGTGATCACCACGTCGATCTCGGTCGCGCCGGCCGCGACCGACGCTCGGATCTCCTCGATCCGCTGGGCCAGGGGATTGAGCCCTGCGGGAAACCCCGTCGAGACCGCCGCTACGGGGATCCCCGATCCTTGGAGCGCTGCGACCGCAAGCGGCACGAACGCGTGATAGACGCAGACGGCGCCAACCGTGATGCCGAGCTCCCGCGCCCCCAGGGCGTCGAGGAGATCGAGCCGGACGGGGTGCTGCGCCTTGGCGCACAGCCGCAACACGTTCGTGGGCGTGTCATCGCTTTGGAGCGTGGTCAGGTCCATGCAGCTGATCGCCCGTAGCAGCCAGGCAGCCTGCCATTCCTTCTTGACGGTGCGTCGGGTGGGGATCGTCGCCGCGCGGCGCTCCACGGCGCTGCGGTTGACGCGCAGCGCCCGGACCAGATCCAAGTCGAGGGGAATGCCGGGATTGCGGTCAGGCTCGGTGAGCACCCGCAGGGCCCGTTCGGGTGTGACAGGGGGCGCGACGTATCTGAGCTTAGTCTCCATCCAGCTTCAATCTAAGAGGGTAGGGCGGGGGCGATATACGGCGGGAGGAGCACGGGATTGCTAAATTATCGGTTCTGTGCGTCTACGCGTCTGTGCGTCTAGTATTTGGGCGCCCGTAGCTCAGGTGGATAGAGCAGCAGCCTTCTAAGCGCAGCCGGCCGGCGGTGGTTAACGCCGGCCGTTGTGTTTTCAAGGACTTGCGTAATGCCGGCGCCGGTCAGCAACGGTTACCGACGCCCGCGTTGGCACTGTCTGTGGCACTGTTTGCGCCGCGACGTGTCGAGCTCATTCGAACCTGAGCAGATGGCCTATCGGCACTGTCTGCATCGGGGCTACGGCCTCAACGTTGACAGCCGCAACACTCATAAGCGATCATGCGACAGGTTTCGGCTCGCCTCCCGTCAGTGATTCACGCAAGCCGAGGCGTTCGAGGGTCGGTGGACTCCCCTGCGAATCATGCAACGCGTCCCCCTCCAAACCAACGGGGGCGGGGGGCCGCTGCGAACCATTGCGGGATCGATGCTATCGCCTTCAGCAGAGTGCCTCGACAACTTCGACCGCCAGACCCTGGCGTTGTCACCACCGCACCGGGTCGCCTGTCCGTTCGATGACGCCCCAACCGCGTCCCGGTTGTGCTTGGGGGCTGTTCTGCTAGACCAGAGCGATAACCCACTCATCGCTTTGGCTCGCCTCACTGCATTAATCCACCAATCGCCCTGGGTGATTCCTTGCGTCGCGATCTCACCGGAGCAAGGCCCGCTGGAGCCCCTGCTGTTCTTGGTGTCCGAGTTGCGCGATCGCCTGGCCGTGGTCCGGCTCCCGCGTCCCACGGCGGAAGCTGGGCCGTCGGATGTCCTCAACGCCGTCCGAAACAGAAAGCCGCCCCACGCGGAGAATCTCGCTGACTGGGTAGGGTACCGCCTCAAGAACAGGGAACTCCGCAATGCCCTGGCCGCCCAGTTCAGCGACGCGTTGGGCGGCCCGCCAGCCTCGACCTTCGCCAGCGCGGCCACGTTCAGCCGGTTGTTGGCGCGCTACGGGCGTCTAGCTGCGCGGGATTGGCGTGC
>DATHGL010000072.1:0-16667 GCA_035317625.1 Gemmatimonadales bacterium
AGATCCCAGTGCGCCACGAGGATCTCGAAGCGCAGCTGCTCCTCGCGTCGAAACGTCTCCTGGTCGGGAAAGAGACGTCTGAGCTCCGCCTCGGGGAACGACTCGTGCGGTGCCGCGGCGTTCTTCCACACGATCGTGACACGATAATCCCAGCGGCCCTCCTCGGTCCCATGGAACCTCGGCGCCTCCGCGGTGACCTGCTGTGCGTGCCCCAGCTCGATTTGACGCTTCAAGACCGGGTAATGGTTCTTCTTGAAAAGCCGGATGAACTCGTCGGCGTGACCCCAGCGGACCTTGTAGTAGTACTCCACCACGAACGGCTCACTCGACCCGGCGGGCGGCGCCTGGGCAGCGCCCAAGCCCGGCACCGCGAGCAGCACCGCGAACATCGACCAGCGCACCATCGCTCCCTCCTCAGTGATGCAGCAAGCGTCCCCACGCGTGGCCCGCCAGGCGGCGCACCACGCCCGTCCGCTGCGTGCGGTCGACCGACTTTAGGTGGATGTCCGCCAGCACCCGGTCGAAGCCGGCCGCGCGGTCCGCGCGGTTGCGGTACCAGGCGAGCCAGCCGAACAGCCGCACGCCCCCGTACAGTGTGTATCTCGCCGGGGCGCCCACTCCCAGCACGCCCATCGCCTCGAAGAAAATTCCGTCGGCGGCCGCCCGCGGACGGTCCTGCTTCCAGTACAGCCAGTCGTGGATGACGGCGGCGTTGCCGTAGCGGCCCCATTGCGGCAACACGGTCCAGAGGGGCCGCGGCACGGTGGCGAAATCGGTCTGAAAGCCGATGGCCACGTCGATCAAGTCACCGCTGCCTTCGGCCCCGACCTCGTAGCCGAAATCGCGCATGATCACCCAGGTCGTGCCGTCCGCGAGCGGAGAGACCAGTAGAACGTCCGTGAACCGGCTCATGGACCGAGCCCCCGCCCGCACAGCCGGGCTTCGGGCGCCGAGGCCATCAGCCGACCGGTTGTTTCAGCTTGTCGAAATAGAGTTTCCGTATCTTGGCCACTTTCGGCGCGATCACGGCGCGGCAGTAGCCCTGGTTCGGGTTGCGGCGGTAGTAGTCGCGGTGATACTCCTCGGCGGGATAGAAAGCCGCGAGCGGCTTGACCTCGGTCACGATCGGATCGTCCCAGACGTTCTCGGCTTGGAGTTCGGCGATGACCCGCTCGGCCGTGGCCTTCTGCTCGGGAGAGTGGTAGAAAATCGCCGAGCGATACTGCGTGCCGACATCCCCGCCCTGACGGTTCAAAGTGGTCGGGTCGTGGATTGTGAAGAAAACGTGCAGCAGGTCGTCGAACGAGACGACCGAGGGATCGAAGGTGATTTGGACGACCTCGGCGTGGCCGGTGGTGCCCGTGCAGACGTCCTCGTAGGACGGGTTGGCGACGTGCCCGCCGGCGTAGCCGGACTGGACCTGCTCCACGCCCTTTAAGTCCTGGAGGGCGGCTTCGAGGCACCAGAAGCACCCGCCGGCCAGGGTTGCGACTTCGAGCTGCGACATCTGCACATCCCCTTTCTGCACCCCTGAAAACTAGCCTCACTGGCAAGGCGTAACTTTCCCGAGTCAGTGTCGTTTTCAAACTGAGCCATGTCCTGGGATCCCCAAGCATTCGAGCAGTGCTTCCGGGAACGCTATCCGGAGCTCGTGCAGTTCCTGCACGGCCTGACGGGTGATCGGGCCGCTGGAGAGGACATGGCGCAGGAGGCGTTTGCACGGCTCTGGGCTCGAGGCCCCCGGGCGCGGCCCGGCGCGGATTACTGGCTCTTCAAGGTTGCGCGGAACGTCGCGCTCGATTGGCTCAAGACCGAGGGCCGTCGGAATCATCGGGAGCGATCCGAGCCGACGGCGGCGGATCCGCCTAGGTTCACCGAGGACGAGATCGAGCGAGTCCGTGCGGTCGTCCAGGAGCTGTCGCCCCGCGATCGGGAAGTCCTGCTGCTCCGCGAGTGCAGTGAGCTGTCGTACGCCGAGATCGCCGAGGTGGTGGGTCGGAGCGTGGACGCCGTGAAGCAGGATCTGTTCCGTGCACGCGAGCGCCTGCGCCAATCTTGGACCGAGAGATTCGGAGGCGAACGATGAATGTGAAGGATGCGTTCCCACGCCCGACGGGAGAACAGACAGAGTCGGCCCTTCGGGCATTCGCGCTTCGAACGAGCGCGAGACCAGGACCGTGGTCAGCGGGGATCTGGAAGGCGGCGGCCGTGATCGCGGGGCTGACCGCCGCGTACGCCGCCGGGTTCGCGACGGGTCGTTCGAGGCCTCACGAGCTCCAGCCCGTGATCGTGCCGACCACACCGGGCGAGGCGCCCATGGTCGTGCGGCCGCCCGTTCTGGTGGCGGAACCCCGGAGTTGAGGAGGCCGAGCATGAATCCCCCCTCAAGTACCCTCACACTGGTCTGCTTGGCGCTCGCCGCGCTGCGCGTCGAAGCACAGGAGAAGCATCCGCAATACGACTTTCGTGTCTGGCAGTTTCTCCCCGACAGCTCGCGCACGAGCCCGGGAGGCATGTCAGGGGCCGTGAGCCGAGACGAAGACTTCCACATGTACATAGCGCTTGGTGCGGCACCGACTCCTGCAGTGCGACTTGACGGAGACTTCGTGGCGCATCAGGTGAAGGACAGCGTGGTGCTGGTTGGAGACATCACGGCGACCCGGGTTCTGTCCCGCGATTCAACGAGGCTGTTTACGCGCGACCCAGTTAGTAAGGAACAGGTGGAGCGCCGCTCATTTCGACTTCGCACAACGATCGCTCGCGGTGGTCCGGTGTGGTTCTACCCCTTCGGCGTACCGCGACGGGGCGAGCGAGGCATCGCGTTCGAGTTGACGTCGTCCGTTAGGGAGGCGGGGCAGACGACGCCACCGGACACGGCCAGGTACGTGCCGCCGCCGGGCTTCGCCCCGATGGAATACGGGATCGATGGACTGACGCGGCCCCATCGCGCGCGGATTCGCATCGAGGTCGGGGACACGGTCTTGGTCACGGTGTTTGAGGGCGAGGTGCTCACACGACTTCCCAAGCGGCTCGCGTTAGCGCGTAACGCGCGCGGGGACCTGATGTTCGAGCTGCAGGCCCAGGATGGAACGGCAGCGGGGCGAGTATGCTGGCGGTGGTTTTGGGCGGATGAGCAACCGCCCGGCGGGTCCGGGTGTGAACGTTTTGGGGGCGCAGGCGTCGAGCAGAGCCTCTACGGCTCCGCGGGACTCAAAATGCGGGTGACCCTGTTGTCCCCGAGCTGAGCGACTCACCGCCAATCACACCCGCAGCGCCCGGGCCGCTAGTGCGGTGCCGGCCACGCGCGCGCGGATCTTGGCGAACGCCGTCTCGCGGTCGGTGGAGGTATCGTCGCTGAACGGTGCGAAACCGCAGTCGTCGGTGGTCCCGAGCCGGTCGAGTGGGATGTACTCCGCCGCTTCCAGGACCCGGTCCCGTACTTCTTCCGGCGTCTCCACTCTCGGATCGATCGGATCGATCACACCGACGAATATCCGCTGGCCGGGCTTGACGTGCTGCTTCATGAGGCGCAGCGCCTTGCCGCGATCGGTCTCACTCGCACACTGGATGTAGAAGTTCGTCACCTGCAGCTCGAAGAGCGTGGGCAGGAGGTCCGCGTAGTCCACGTCGGCGCTGTGAGTCGAGTCCCGATCGCCGCCCGGACAGGTGTGGACGCCGATCCTCCGCTGCTCCTCCGCCGTGAAGCGCTGGAGCACCTGGTTGTTCAGGTGCACGAACGACTTGAGCAGCCCCTTGGTCGGATCGAGCTTCACGGAGAGCCGGGCCTCGGTGAAATCGAGCTGCACGACGTGGGCGCCCTTTGCTAGACAGCGACGGATGTCCGTCTCCGCCTCGCGCACGAGATCGCGGCGGAACGCTTCGCGCGGATATCCCGGAATGCCGCCCGCGGGATACAGCAGGCTCAGGGCCGAGGCCGCAATCACCGCTTGCTTGACGGGCACGTGGGCGTGAGCCCGCGCGGCCGCGAGATACGCGTCGGCGTACGTCTGATAGCGGAACGGCCCCGTGGTCAGCCGGGGAAGTTGCCGCGTGTGTCCGTCGGCGAACGGGATCGTGACGCCGTCGGCTGCGAGGCTCGCGAGCCCGTGAATCGGGTACGTGGCGAAGCTGGGTTTCGCCTGCTCCCCGTCGGTGATCACCGGGGACTCGGTCGCTTCGAAACGCTGGATGGTGTCGCGGATCGCCGCGTCCTGGAGGCGAGCCAACTGGTCGCGCGTGAGGCGACCGGTGGCGAATTGCTGCATCCCCGCGACGAGCTCCGGGGGTCTGGGGATGCTGCCTATGGGTTCGGTGGGGATCGGCATGGAGCAAGGCTAGCGGCCGCCGGGGCGATGTCAATGACGCTACCCCCAATCCTTGGAGTCCGGCGCGAGACGACGAAACGTCTTGAGGAATGCGTACGGTGATCTGCGGGAGTCGGGAGACGGGAGGCGGGAGATCGACTGCCTCTCGTCTCCCGTCTCCCGCCTCCCGTTCAATTGCAATCCCCTCGCTTCTTCCGCCAGCACGTTCACCGTCCCGTCGTCCTTGGCGAGCTTGCCACGCACCCACAGCAACGGCTCGCCGCGGACGGCCGTGCGGTGCTTCTCGTACACGTCGGGTCGCACGATCACGTTCACCATCCCCGCCTCGTCCTCGAGCAGCACAAAAATGAATCCCTTCGCCGTCTCGGGCCGCTGGCGCGCGACCACCAATCCCGCGACCTCGACCCACGCTCCAGCCACGAGCCTGGGGAGCGCGTCACTCTGCACCACCCCCGGTGGCAGCGCCCCCCGGAGCAGCGAGAGGGGATGGCCGCTCGCGGCGAACCCCAGGACGGCATATTCGGCGAGCAGCCGCTCGTCCGCCTCGAGGCCGCCGAACCGGAGTCCTTCGTGCGGATGATTGAGCGGCAACTCGAGCTGTCTTCTGCCTCGTGCGCCCGCACCGCTCTCAGCCTCGGGCGGGAGCCACAGTCCCACCTGCCAGAGGAGCTCGCGCCGGGTGAGCCCGAAGCCGTCGCATCCCCCCACCCACACGAGATGCTCGATCGCGGTGCGCTTGAGCTTGGGCGGGGCGCGGCGCACGAAGTCACCGATGCTCGCGTACGCGCCGCGCCGCTCGCGCTCGGTCACCACGTCCGTGGCCGTTGCTTCGCTCCAATCGCGGATAAAGCCGAGTCCGACCCGCACACTTCCCGTTTCCCGCTTCCCGTTTCCCGCCTCCCGTTCTATCACGCACCACACGTCGCTCGCGTTCACGTCGGGGAGCCGGATCGCGACGCCGTTCCGCTGGGCGTCTCGTCCCAAAGCGTCGAGCGAGTAGAACCCCATCGGCTGGTTGTTGAAGAGGGCGCAATAATACTCGGCCGGGTGGTAGTGCCTGAGCCACGCCGACTGGTAGGCGAGCAGGCCGAACGCCGCGGCGTGCGACTTGGGGAAGCCGAACTCGGAGAAGGCGATCACCTGCGTGAACACGCGCTGTGCCGTCTGCTCGGAGACGCCGCGCGCCGCCGCACCGTTTTTGAATTCTTCCCAGAACCCCGCCATCAGCTCGCGGCTCCTCCGCCGGCTCATGGCCCGCCGCAGCGCCTCCGCCTGGCCCGCCGTGAACCCCGCGAGCGCCTGGCACACCTGCAGCACCTGGTCCTGATAGAGGATCACGCCCAGCGTCTCCGCGAGCGCTTCCTTGAGCAGCGGATGCTCGAGCGGCGGCTCGTACACGCGGCCCGCGGCCCGGGCGCGGCGCTGCTCCTCACGGCGCCGCACGTACGGGTTCACCGCGCCACCCACGATCGGGCCGGGCCGCACGATCGCGACCTCGACCGCCAGGTCTTCGAGATTTTTGGGCCGGGTACGGCGGATCATCTGGATCTGCGCACGGCTCTCGATCTGGAACAGCCCCACGGTGTCGCCCCGGCAGATGCGATCGTACACCGCGGGGTCCTCGAAGTCGATGCGCGAGAGGTCGGGCGGCCGCTCCCCCTCCGAGCGCGCGGCGACCAGCTCGACGCACTCTTCCACCAGCGACAGCATACCGAGCGCCAGGAAGTCGATCTTGATGAAGCGAGCGTCGTCGCAGGAGTCCTTGTCCCACTGGCACACCACCCGGTCTTCCATGGCGGCGCGCTCGAGCGGCACGATCTCCACCAGCGGCCTGCTCGAGATGATCATCCCGCCGACATGCTGCGAGACGTGCCGCGGCAGGCCCGCGATCTCCTCCGCCAGCTCGCACAGCTCCTTCCAGAGCGGCGCGTGGCGTCGCCCTGCGAAGCCGGGAAGCTGGTCCAGCTCGTCCGCCAGTCCACCGGACCGTCGGTCCGCAAGTTTCGCGACTTGCTCGATTTCTCCCAGCGGCAGATCCAGCGCCTTGCCGATCTCACGCACCGTCGAGCGCAGGCGGTAGGTGGGGAACGAGCAGACGAGCCCGACGTGCTCGTCGCCGTACCGCTGGTACACCCGCCGGATCAGCTCCTCGCGGATTTCGCGCGGGAAATCGAGGTCGATGTCCGGCACCGAGGCGAGGGTCTCGTTCAGGAAGCGCCCGATGAAGAGACGGGTGGCGACCGGATCGATGTGCGAAAGGCCGAGCAGGTAGCACACGACGGAGGAGACGGACGAGCCGCGCCCTCGTCCGGGGAGGAGATCACCATGGGCGCGCCGCGAGCCGCGCCGTACATCGGCGGCGACTAGGCGGGCGAGGTCGAACAGGTCGTGATAGACGAGAAAGAACCCCGAGAGCCCGTGGTGCTCGACGAGCCGCAGCTCCTCGGCAAGCCGCCGATCCGCCTCGTCGCGGTGCTCGGAGCCGGCCGGGTAACGCTCTTCAAGCCGTGCGCGGCACAGCTCGGCGAGCGCCCGCGGGGCGGGAGCGCGCTCGGCGCCGTGGAAGTCGGGAAACCGATATCCCAGATCCCGCGTGAGATCGAACCCACGGCACCGCTCGGCGAGGGCCAGACCATTAGCGACAGCATCGGGACAGTCACGAAACAGCGCTTCGACCTCTTCCGGTGGTCGCAAGAAGAACTCGCTGTTCGCACGCCGCGCGCCGTGCGAGCCGTCGAGCGTCGTGCGGTGCCGGATCGCCACCAGCACATCGTGCAGGCGGTGACGCTCGCGATTGTGGTAATGAACGTCGCCCGACGCTACGACGCTCAGTCGTACGTCAGCGGCCAGGTCCCGGAGCGCGCGTGTGATCCCACGATCTCCGCGGACGAAGTTCCGCTGCAGCTCGACGAAGAAATGGTCGGGGCCGAACACCGCATGGCACCGCTCGGCGAAGCGGCGGGCCGCTCCTGGACCGTCGCGCCGCAGCACGCCGGGCAGCAGTCCGTTCCGGCACCCCGACAGCACGATGAGCCCCGCGTGCCGCGCTTCGAGCGAGGCGAACTCGAGCCGGGGATCGCGCCGGTCTTCACGGCCGAGATGAGCCTCTGTAATCAACCGGCAGAGGTTCGCGTACCCTTCAGGCGTCTCCGCGAGAATCGTCACGTGAGAGCCGTCGAGCAGGGTCAGCTCCGCGCCGGTGATCGCTTGGAGTCCGAGCTGTTTCGCTTCTTGCGCGAACGCCATCGAGCCGTACAGCCCGTTGTGGTCGGTGAGCGCGAGCGCGGGGTAGCCGAGCCGCGCCGCGGTGAGCGCGAGCTGCTCGGGGAGGGAGGCGCCGTCGAGAAAAGAAAACGCCGAGTGGCAGTGGAGTTCTATGTACATTAAACGCGGAAGGCGGAACGCGGAACATTCAAGCGGGCTTCTGCATCCACCACGCGCCCGTCGTCAGGTCCTCGAACAACACCACTCTCTTCCCACCCTCGAGGATCGCTTCCACGTAGCGACGGCGGATCGGCATGCGCCACCATTCATCATCGATGCGCCAGACTTCACCCACAGCCTCGACGGACCGACGCAACTCGCATCCCGCATCCCGCATCCCGATCGGCAGTCCGCTAGCGTCAAGCTCCACCTCCACCCGTTTCGGCGAATTGAGAGCCCGAAGCCTGTCGGTCTTGTTCCGCGTTCCGCGTTCCGACTTCCCCGTTTGTTCAGGGTTCATAATCGATCAACGCATACCGCCGCTCGGGAAGGCGGGACCATGGTTGCACCTCGATGACGTGATACAGCATCGGCCGCTTGATCCGGAGCGCGATCTCCTGAGCGGCGCTCTGGAGCGCCCGCCGCCGCCCGGCGCGAGCTGCGGCATTCGCGTCACGCGCGAACAGCTGTTGCTCCACGGTGCCCGGAGCGAAGGCGGTGAACTCGACGACGAGCCGCTCCACGGCTCCGGCGGGCGGCGACCGCTCGAGCTGCGTCTTGAGCGGGGCCGCGATGCGCTCCCGTCTCGAGGACGGGTCCTTGAGAGTCGCTGCCACGAGCCAGGAGGCACCGTGCTCGAGCTCGGCCCGTACCCGCACCACCTGCACGCGCCACCCGCTGCGCCGCGGGTCGCCGAGCGCGCGGTCGACGAGCTTGTCCAGAGCGTGAGCGAGCAGGTCCCGGTCGCCAATACTCGAGAAGAACGTGAGGGCGGCCACGATCGGCTCGGGTACGACCCGCCCCACCACCGGCTCCGACACGAGCCCCGCCGCGAGCCGCCACAGCCGCCGGCCGGAGCGGCCGAACTGCGACACGACGGCCTCCTCCGGAAGCGCGGCGAGCGCGCCCAGGGTCCTGACGCCGAGCTGGAGCAGCCGGCGATGCGTGTCGGGGTCGAGCGGCAGCACGCCGAGCGGCTGGGAGGCGAGAAACTTTCCCTCCTCCCCGGGACGCACGATCACGGACGCCCCCGGTCGCGCACGTGTGGCTGCGACCCAGGAGACGAATTTCCCGCGGCCCCACCCCACACGAAACGCGGAACGTGGAAGTGGGAACGCGGAACAGGCGAGCGAACTTTCCATCTCTGTTCCGCATTCCGCGTTCCGCGTTCCGCGTTTGATTGCTTCCACGATCTCCTCTGGCCCTCCGTACAATCCTTCCAGCCCATCCGTCCCCACGAACACCCTTCCCAGCTCCACCGGCTCGACCACAGGGCTCACGGTGACGAGCGCCGCCACGAGCCGCGTGAACTGCTCGTCGTAATGGACCGGGTCGGGTTCGCACAGCTTGAGGGTGGGGCAGAGTCCGATCGCCTGGCTGACCGCCATCCCCGGCTTCACCCCAGCGCGCCGGGCGAGCGACGATACCTGCCAAATCCGGCGGCCGGTGTCGGGCGCGAGCAGGGCGAGGGGGTGGGGGTGGGGGTGGGAAGTGAGCTCGGGTCGCCGCGCCGTCTCGCAGCGCAGCGCGAACAGCGGAATCCAGCAGCATGCGGCGGAATCGCTCGTCAGGCGGGGCGTCAGGGTCATTGCCAGGTTGCCAATGGGACCCGAATATATCCCGAAGATCGAGAGGATGGCAAGATCGCGGTCGTCTGATATAAACTATTGATTCCACATAAGTTAACTTGGAGCTATCGGGTTTTGCGCTCGCGCCATCAGCAAAGTCTCTTCGACGACGTAGCATCAATGCCGCCGCCTCCGGCCGAACTGGTCGCGCTCGGGGCACGCATCCCTCCCAATATCAGATTCGGCACATCGACCTGGACCTACGACGGCTGGACGGGAGAGGTCTACCACCGGGCATACCGCGGCGCCCAACCCGCCCGGCGGCTCGAGGAGTACGTGCGCTATCCCCTGTTCCGCACGGTGGGGATCGATAGCGCGTTCTACGAGCCGCCGTCAGAAGCGATCCTCGCGGCGTACGCGCGGGCACTGCCGGCCGGCTATCCGTGCGTGAGCAAGGTCTGGGACCGGATCACGGCGAGGCGCTTCACGCAGGATCCGCGTTGGGGCAACCTCGCCGGACAGCGCAACCCCGACTTCCTGAACGCCGATCTGTTCAAGGACGCGGTGCTCGCGCCTTACGCGCGTGCATTCCGCGATCACGCCGGCGCGTTCGTGTTCGAGTTTCAGGCGATGCGCGGAAAGGACCTGCCTGAGCCCACCGGGTGGGCGGACGAGCTGGACGCCTTCTTGCGGCAATTGCCCCGCGACTTCCCGTACGCGGTGGAGCTGCGGAACCCGGAGCTCCTGACCGACGCGCACGGCGCGGTGTTGGCACGCCATGGAGTGGCCCACGTTTTCAATTCCTGGAGCGAGATGCCGACGATCGGCGAGCAGATCGAGCTGCCGTGGACGTTTCCGGCCGGGTTCACCGTGGCGCGCGCGCTGCTCCGCCCCGGGCGGGCGTATGCCGACGCGGTGAAGCTGTTCGAGCCCTACGATCGCATCCGCGATCCGCAACCGGCGGTCCGCAACGACCTGCTGCGTCTCGTGGCGGAGGTGATGCGGCGCCGCATGGAGGCGCTGATCCTCGCGAACAACCGGCTCGAGGGCAACGCGCCGGGGACGATCCGGGCGCTCGTGGAGGCGATGGCGGAGGGAGGTGACGCACGGTAGGGGCGGGGAGGCGACGAAGTCATGGTCGCGTGCTTGCCACGGTCCGGACCAGATAGTAGGACGCCGTGTAGCATCGCCTAGAGACGCAGCGCTCCCTGGAGCGGCGGCTGGCGCGGCTGGTACCGGTCCACCATGCCCACATTCACCGGGAACCCGAAGCGCGCCTGCAGATTCTTGATGCGCGCGGCCAGCGCGCGCGCGTAATCGCGCGGTGCGCCGCTCTGCCGGCCATAGGCGCGTTGGTAGCGCGCAGTGAGGTGGGGGAACTGCTCCTCGAGCACCGGTAGAAAACGGTCCCGCACGGCGGGATAGAGGCGCAGCGGACCGGCGTGCACGAATCTGGCGCCGGCCTCCCGGGCCGCCTGGAAGAGCGCTTCCAGGTGGGGCACGTCGTCCGTTATCCCCGGAAGGACCGGCGCCACGATCAATCCCACGTTGAGCCCCGCGTCGGCGAGCTTGCGGAGCGCCCGAAGCCGCGCCGCCGGCATCGGGGAGCGGGCCTCGACCTGCTTGATCAGCGCGACATCGAGCGTGATCAACGAGACGTAGATCTCGAGATGGCCTTGCTCCTGGATGCGGCGCAGCACGTCGACGTCGCGCGCGACCAGCGGGCTCTTGGTGATGATCCCGACGTTCAACCCCTCGCAGCGCGCCAGGCGCGCGAGGATCCGCCGGGTGATGCGGAAGCGTCGCTCGGCCGGCTGGTAGGGGTCCGTCGCGGTGCCGATGACGATCGGGGCGGGCTGGCCGACCGACGGACCGACGGACCGAAAATAGCGGCGCAAGTCGGCCTCCAGCGCGCCGAGCACGTGCTCCTTGACGAAGATGCGCCGCTCGAACGCCTCCCATCCGTGCGCGCCGCGGAAATCCCGGAACTCGGCGTCGGACAGTCTGCCCCCGTCGTGCGCCCGTTCCACCGCGTAGCGATGAGCGTAGCGCGCGTAGCAGTACGTGCACCCGAACTCGCACCCGATGTAGGGATTGAGCGACCAGAAGTCCACGCCCGTCTGCTGCGGCGAGTTGAGTACGGAGCGGGGCGTGAGCTGCACGAACTTCGTGCCCCGCAAACGCTCGTCGAGGATGACGGCGGCCGCCGGGCGGACCGGCGGACAGGCGGTCTGTAACAGCGGTAGCTGTGCTGCGCCGCGGTCCCAACCGCCTGACCGCCCGACCGCCTGACCGCCGTCTTTCACCCACACCTCGCCCACCCGCACTGCACGCACACCAGGCACCCCGATTGGCGGACCAGCCCGGCGCCGCAATCGGGGCAGGGCGCAGTCTGGGTTGGAGGAGAGGAGGGAGTGGGCTTCATGGCTTCGGTGTTTGTTCGGGTCCGAAGCCTAATATGACGCCGACCCAGCCGGTCGGCAAGAGGGTGGATCTACGGCGAGCGCGCCACCATGGCCCGCCACCCGAAGTATACGGGCACTCCCAACACCACCAGCCCCAGACCCAGCGCGCTGTAGGTTCGCGTGGCGTCCTGGCTCAGGAGGTTGCCGGCGATCACGGCGGTCGCGACCACGTAGAGCGCGGGGAGCCAGGGGTAGCCTGGCGCCCGCACGGGCCGCTCCGCTGCGGGCCGCTTGATCCGCAGCGCGAACAGGCCGACCGCCGTCAGGCCGTAGAACACCAGCGCCGCGAAGATGACGAAGTTCAAAAGCTGGCTGTACGTCCCCGACAGGCACAGGAGACTCGTCCACAGCGCTTGCACGATCAGCGCCACGACGGGCGTCTTGTACTGCGGGTGCAGCACGCCGGCGGACTCGAAGAACAGATCGTCCCGCGCCATCGCGTAGTACACGCGCGCGCCCGACAGGATGAGGCCGTTGTTGCAGCCGAACGTCGAGATCATGATCGCCGCGGCCATGAGCTTCAGGCCCGGGTCGCCGAGCATGGCTTGGAGCGCGGCCGTGCCGACGCGGTCCTGGGGCGCGCTGCTGATCGCCGCCGCGGGCAGCACGTTCAGGTAGGCGACGTTGGCGAGCAGGTACAAGGCAGTCACGATCAGGACGCCCGCTCCCATCGCGATCGGCAGGTCCCGCACCGGGTTCTTGAGCTCGCTGCCCGCGAAACCCACGTTGTTCCAGGCGTCCATCGAGAACAGCGAGCCGACCATGGCGGCGCCGATGGCGCCCACGCCGACCGCGACGCCGCCCGTCGCCCAGAAGCTGCCCCCGAAGTTCGCCGCCAGCGCGTCGGCGTTCCTGCCGATCGTGAGGCCGAGCAGGATCAGCAGGGCGAGCGCGCCGGTCTTCACGGCGGTGAGTGTCGTCTGGATGACCGCCGCCGTGCGCACGCCCCGCACGTTGATCCAGGTGAGGACCGCCACCGACACGACGGCGAGGATGCGCTGCGGTGAAAGGCCGACCGCGATGTCGCCGATTGGCGGCGGAAAATGCACCGTGAAGCCGAGGAACACGTCGGGCGAGAGGCCGGGCCAGAAGACGGCCGTGAACCGCGCAAACGCGACCGCGACGGCCGCGATGGTGCCGGTCTGGATGACCACGAACAGGGTCCAGCCGTACAGATAGCCGAACAACGGCGAGATCCCCTCGCGCAGGTACACGTACTGGCCGCCGGCCCCAGGGAACATGGCCGCGAGCTCGCCATAGGTGAGGGCGCCCATCAGCGTGACGGCGCCCGACACCGCCCAGACGACGAGCAACAGGCCCGGTGCGTGGACCTCACGCAGGATCTCGGCGGAGACGATGAAGATCCCCGACCCGATCATCGATCCGACCACCAGGGCGGTGGCATCGAGCCGGGAAATTGCCCTGACGAAGTCGGCCTGACTCTGTCGCGTCGTCGCCATTGTCTGATCCTCGTGCGCGCTCGAGCGGTGGAGCGAGGTAACCTAGTGGCTCCGGCCGGAGGCCGCTATGTTCGTGCAACCGATCCCCCATTATCCGAGAGGACGACCGTGCGCCTGTTGCCCCGAGAGGAAGAGTTCTTCGCCCTGTTCGTCGCGGTGGCCACGCGGAACACGGAGGCCGCGCAGCATCTGCGGGCGCTGTTCGACGCTCCGCCCGAGCGCCGCACGCCGCACGTCGAGGCGATCAAGCGGCTGGAGCACGAGGCCGACCAGGTCACGCACGAAGTGGTCAATCGGCTCGACCGCACCTTCATCACGCCGCTCGATCGCGAAGACATCCACCAGCTCGCGTCCGACCTGGACGACGTGATGGACGCCATCGACGGGACGTCCCGCCGCTCGCAGATCTTCCACCTGGGCCTCGCGCCGCAAGGCGTCAAGCAGCTGACCGAGGTGATCCAGCGGATGGTGGGCGTGCTCGCCGAGGCCGTCGGCCGTCTCAAGAAGGGCGACGACGTGATGAAGTACTGCGTCGAGGCCAAGAAGCTGGAGGAGGAGGGCGATGCGATCTACCACGAGGCGCTCGGCCGGATGTTCGAGACGGAGCGGGACGCCCTCGAAGTCATCAAGTGGAAGGAGATCTACGACAACCTCGAGCAGACGCTCGATCAGTCCGAGGATGTCGCGAACGTGCTCGAGTCGATCACCCTGAAGCACGCTTGATGACGCACAGCGTCGCGTTCGTGCTCGCGATCGTCCTGATCGCGCTCGCCTTCGATTTCATCAACGGTTTTCACGATGCGGCAAACTCGATTGCCACGGTCGTTTCGACCCGGGTTCTGTCGCCGTCGGCGGCGGTCGTCTGGGCGGCGACGTTCAATTTCATCGCCGTCTTCCTCTTCGGGACGGCGGTCGCGAAGACGATGGGAAAAGGGCTCGTGGATCTCGCGGTGGTCGACGCGACCGTGATCGCGGCCGGGCTCCTCGGGGCGATCGTGTGGGACCTCATCACGTGGTGGCTCGGACTACCGACGTCGTCCTCCCACGCACTCATCGGTGGCTATGGCGGGGCCGCCGTGGCGAAGGCGGGCTTCACGGCACTCCTCTTTCCGGGGAAGTGGATCTCTACGCTGGCCTTCATCGTCATCGCCCCGGTGATGGGTCTGACGCTCGCGCTGCTCCTCACGGTCGCGCTGTCGTGGGCGCTGCGCCGCTCCTTGCCGCGCAGGGTCGATCGGGTGTTTCGAGTGCTACAGCTGGGTTCGGCGGCCGCGTATTCCCTGGGCCACGGTTCCAACGACGCGCAGAAGACGATGGGAATCATCGTCGGGTTGCTGGTCGCCGAGCAGCAGGTCCTTGCGGGCTTTCCAGTGGCGGCGATGCATCTCACGGACGCGGGCGTAGTACCAGCGTGGGTCGTCATCGCCTGCGGCGCCGCCATGGGGCTCGGGACCATGTCCGGCGGTTGGCGCATCGTCAAGACGATGGGACAGCGTCTCACCAAGCTCACGCCGTTCGGCGGCTTCTGCGCCGAAACGAGCGGCGCGATCACGCTGTTCGTCGCATCCCACTTCGGCATTCCGGTCAGCACGACCCACACGATCACCGGCGCGATCTCGGGGGTGGGGGCAGCCCAGCGCCTTTCGGCGGTGCGCTGGGGCGTGGCGGGGCAGATCGTGTGGGCATGGATCCTGACCATCCCGGCGGCGGCGGGGATCGCCGGGCTGTCCTACCTGGTGCTCCGAGCGATGGTCGGCTGAGTCCGGCCTCCGGACGACCGGCACGCTCACAGGGTCAGGACCTCGACCACCGCCTGGGCGATCGCGGCGTCCTGCACGCCCACACCCGTCAGGTCCGCTACCGTAATCTCCTGCGCGTTCTCCCGGCCGGCCAGCCGGCCTGCGGCGAGATCGCCCAGCTCCGCGTATACCTTGTCACGCGTGACCGCGCCCGCGGCGATGGCGTGGTGCAGGTTGCCGTAGCGCTCCGTCTGGAAGACGCGGTCCGCCACGAGCTTGTCGGCCCGAGCCAGCAGCGCCGGATCGAGCTCGATCTTTTCCGGGCTGCCGGTTCCCACCGAGGTGACGTGCGTGCCGGGCGCCACCCAGGCGGCCATCACGAGCGGCGTGGTACTGGCGGTCGCGCTCACGATCACTCGATGGTCGCGCACGGCCGACTCGAGCGCGGGCGCGACGTCGGTCGGCACGACCGGCGCAAGCTCCGCGGCGAGCGCCTCGGCGCGCTCGCGGGACCGGTTCCACACGGTGAGCCGCTCGAGCGGCAGCTGCGCGACCACGGCGCGCGCGGTGAGCCGGGCGAGCGCGCCCGCGCCGATGAGCAGAGCGGCGCGCGCGTCCCTCGGGGCGAGGTACTTGAGGGTGAGCGCCACGGCCGCCGCCGTGCGAAAGTCCGTGAGATAGCCGTGCTCCTCGAGCAACACGTCCGGGACACCCGTGTCCGCGTCGAGCAGCAGAAACATGCCGTCGCCCGAGGGCAGGCCGCGCGCCCGGTTGCGGTAGAACCCCGTCGCCACCTTGAGGACGATGTGGCGCGCACCCTTCAGGTGCGCACCCTTCACATGCACCTCGGCCTGCTGCTCGCGCAGCTCCAGCACCATCGGGTCGGGGAGCGCGGCCTCGCCGCGCCCGAGCGCGCGAAATCCGCGCTCCACCGCGGCGATCGCCACGGCGAAGGGGATCTTGTCGCGGAACGCCTCCAGCGGGACGACCCGCATCTCAGTCGGTGAAGGCGCGCTTCAGGCCACGCTCCGTCTCGACGAGCGCTTCCTGGAAGTGGTGCAGCTCCTCGCCGAAGCCGAAGCGGATGTGATTCGGCAGTCCGAAATGGTCGCCGGGCACGAGCAGCACGCTGTGCTCGGCGCGCATTGTCTCGACCAGGTCGAGCGCGCTGATCGACTGGCGGTAGCGTACGAGACAGATCGCGCCCGCTTGCGGCGGGTGCCAGGTGAAGGTGTCGCCGAACCGCTTCAGCCACGCCTCGAGCACCGGGTAGTGCGACCGGAGAATGCGGCGTGTGCGCTCGAGCACCTGTTCGCGCACGCGCGGCTCCAGCGCCACCGCGGCCAAGTGGTCGCTCGCCCCCGCCGGTCCGATCGTCGTGTAGTCGTGGCGGGCCCAGGCCTCGGTTGCGAACGCCGCCGGCGCCACGATCCAACCGATCCGCAGCCCCGGCAGGCCGTACGCTTTCGAGAGCCCGTTCACCACGATCACCCGCTCGTAGCCGCCCCAGAACGTCGGCGTCGTCACGCCGTCGCGCTCCGCACCCTGGTAGACCTCGTCCGCCAGGAGCCACGCGCCGACTTCCGCCGCGCGACTCACGATGAGCTTCCGCATCGTGTCGGAGAGCACGTGTCCCGTCGGATTGTGGGGATTGGTGACGACCACCAGCTTCGTGCCCGGCGCGATC
>DATHGL010000073.1:0-3802 GCA_035317625.1 Gemmatimonadales bacterium
CCCGTGGTCGTTAATGCGTCGGCGCCAACGCCCACGGCGGCCACGCCAGCTCCAGCCCGATAGGCTTTCAGCTACGCGCCGCCGAGCCGCGCCTTTCGGCAATTCTGCTGCTGGGGCGCGTGCTCGGTGGCGCGTCAACTCCTCCGCCTTGGGATCGTGAGAACGACGTCCGCGGGCTACGAGCTCGCCAGCTCAACCCATGCGTCGGTGACTTTGGCGCGAACACCGGTCACATCACCGGATCCGGCCGATGCAGTGCGGAGGCTGGCTCATGACCCTCGCGTGGAGAGGTGCTGTGGTCGGTGGGGTTGCTGTGCTCATGCTCATCCTCGCCGCAAACGTTGTGCTCCCTCAGCCTAGTACTACTGTGTCAATAAAGTTAGGACATTCATGGGGTACGCTGGCAGCCTCGGCGTATGCCCAACCTCGCGACCGCCCGCGCCCAGCGGTTTCACGCGTATGTGGAGCGTCTCACCAGCGCCCTCGGCCACCAGGATCGGCATGGGCCGCTGCGCGCCTATGTCACCGGGCTGTGTTTGCCCGGGGACCGCAAGAGCATCGAGCCGATGGCCGCCCGAGTCGATCCCCGCCATGTGCGGGCGCGTCACCAATCCATGCATCACTTCATTGCGAACGCCGCGTGGGATGACGCCGCCGTGCTCCGGGCCGCTCGCGACACCCTACTGGCGGCGTTGGAGCGCCATGGGCCGCTCGCGGCGTGGGTCGTCGACGATACCGGGATGCCGAAGAAGGGCCGCCACTCCGTGGGCGTGGCGCGGCAGTACTGCGGGGTGCTGGGCAAACAGGACAACTGCCAGGTGGCCGTGAGCGTGTCGGTGGCGCATGAGCAGGCGAGCCTTCCGGTGACCTATCGGCTGTACTTGCCGCGGGAGTGGGCGGAGGACCGCACGCGTCGACGCGCGGCGGGCGTCCCCGACACCATCGCGTTCCGCCCGAAGTGGCAGATCGCGCTCGAGCAGATCACGCACCTCACAGCGGAGGGCGTGCCGGCCGCGCCCGTCGTCGCCGATGCCGGCTACGGCGTCGTGACCGCGTTTCGCGATGCGCTGACGGCTCAGCGCAGCCCGTATATGGTCGGTGTCAGCCTCGAGACCACCGTGTGGGCTCCGGGCCACGCGCCCCTGCCTCCGGCGAAGTACCGCGGGCAGGGCCGGCCGCCGACGTTGGTGCGCCGGACACGACGCCATCGCCCTCTCAGTGTCGCCGCCTTGGCCCAGCAACTCCCCGCGTCCGCCTGGCGCCCGGTGACGTGGCGCCAAGGCACGCGGGGCGCCATGCGCTCACGCTTTGCCGCGGTCCGGGTGCGGCCCGCGCATCGCGACGAGGCGCGCTCGACCCCACGGCCCGAAGAGTGGCTTTTGATCGAATGGCCGCGGACGGAACCCGCGCCGATCAAGTACTGGCTGTCGACCCTGCCGCCGACGGCGACCCGGGCGGAACTGGTCCACCTCGCCATGCTGCGCTGGCGGATCGAGCGCGACTATCAAGAACTCAAGGACGAACTCGGGCTCGATCACTTCGAGGGGCGGGGCTGGCGGGGGTTTCATCACCACGCCTCGCTCTGCATCGCCGCCTATGCCTTCCTGGCCGCGGAGCGGTTGGCGCATTTCCCCCCTGAGCCCCTCGCCTTCCTCCGCCCCGCTCGTCTACCCCCGCGTTTCACGCCGCGGGGCGCTCCCCGTGCGTCCTGAACGACACGCGCCGCACTCGATCGCGACGATGTATCGTCTGCTCGCCTGGACCCTGGCGCGCGGTCGGCCGTGCCTGGCGTGTGGTCATCAACCCCAACGTCATTTAGTGACACAGTAGTGCTAGCAGCCCGTGGTGAAAGTCGGTGAAAGGACATCGCCAGTGGCGCGCCAGATCGTACACTGCGGGCCATGGCGATGGGTAAACGCAAGAGCGAGCAAGCGCCATTGTGGATTTCCACGACCGAGCTGCCGGTGTCGCCGGGCCACCCGTTCTACATGCGACTGAATGAGGTCCTCGACGCCGCCGGGTTCGATCGGTTTGTCGAGGACCAGGGTCGTCCGTTCTACGCGCCGGTGATGGGCCGGCCCAGCCTCGCCCCCGGCCGGTACTTCCGCTTGTTGCTGGTCGGCTATTTCGAAGGCCTCGACTCGGAGCGCGGGATGGCCTGGCGGGCGGCGGACTCGCTGGCTGTGCGCCACTTCCTGGGCCTGGGGCTGGACGAGGCGGCCCCCGATCATTCGACGATCTCCCGCACCCGCCGCTTGATCGACATCGAGGCGCACCAGGCCGTGTTCACGTGGGTGCAGGAGCGTCTGGTCGACGCCCAGCTGCTCCGCGGCAAAACGATCGCCGTGGATGCGACGACCCTCGAGGCAAACGCCGCAATGCGGAGCATCGTCCGGCGGGACACCGGGGAGAGTTATCAGCAGTTCCTCACCCGGCTGGCGACGGCCTCGGGCCTCAAGACGCCGACGCGCGAGGCGCTGGCGCGGCTCGATCGCCGACGCAAGAAGCGGACGGCCAACGCGGAGTGGGTGAATCCCTCGGACCCCGACGCGAAGGTCACCCAGATGAAAGACGGGCGGACGCATCTGGCCCACAAGGTCGAGCACGCGGTCGATCTGGACACTGGCGCGCTGGTCGCGGTGACGCTGCACGGGGCCGACGTCGGTGACACGACGAGTCTGCTCGCGACGAAGCTGACGGCAGCCGAACAGCTGACGGCGGTGCACGCGAGTGCCCCGACGGCCCTGATCGGCGATCGGGGTTACCACAGCAACGACACCCTGCTCACCCTCCGGGCCCTCGGCCTCCGGTCCTATCTCGCCGAGCCCGATCGCGGCCGCCGGTGCTGGACCAAGGAGCCGGAAGCCCAGCAGCCCGTGTATGGCAATCGCCGTCGCGTCGGCGGCCCGCGCGGGAAGCGCTTGATGCGGCGCCGCGGGGAGTACGTCGAGCGGACGTTTGCTCACGTCTATGACACCGGTGGGCTCCGCCGGGTTCACTTGCGCGGGCATCCGAACATTCTCAAGCGGCTGATCGTCCACGCGGGCGCGTTCAATCTCGGGCTCCTGATGCGGCATGCGATTGGGCGCGGGACGCCGCGCGGCCTTCAGGGCCGCCGACGGCCATGTTTCGCGCTGTGGGCCACCCTCTCCACGCTCGTCGCCGCCCTCGCAACGACCCTGGCGCGATACACCGGCGTTCCGCGACCTCGGTCACACGGCGGGATCTCATCCTTCTCTCTCGCCCTGGCGGGCTCACAGCAATGACTTCCACCACGGGCTGCTAGCTGCTTAGAAACGCCCGGGTGTGCTCGAGGAACTGGCCGAAGGCCGGCTCGGTCTCGAGGAACAGGTGGTTGCGCCCCGTCAGGGCAACGAACCTTGCGCCCGGGATGCCGGCTGCCATGCGGCGCCCAGCCTCGAACGGGACGCGCGCCTCATCGCGCGCATGCAGCACGAGCGTCGGCACGCGCACCTGTGGGAGCAGCGCGGTGACATCAGTATCGCCGGCTGCCGTGGCGATTCGCACGGCCATCTCCCCCGATACCGTGGTCCGCTGCAGCTCGTTGAACCAGTCGGCCTGCTCCTTCGTGCCGCCGGGGATGAACTGGGAGGTGAACAGCTGGCGGAAGGCCGGGTTCTCCTTGCCCCACCCGACGCGCATCAGCGTCACCAGGGCGTCATCCTCTTCCTTCTGGGCCGCGGTGCGGGCGCGCCGCGCCCAGCCCAGCGCGAAGCCGCCATAGAGGATGAGATGCGACACGCGCTCAGGGTGGCGCACCGCGTACGCGATCGAGACTGCG
>DATHGL010000074.1:0-2153 GCA_035317625.1 Gemmatimonadales bacterium
GCGGGGTAGTCGTTATAGTCCTTGATAGCCCCCTGCTCGGCGTACACGTTCCACTGCGCCTTGCCCGGCGAACCCCGCTTGGTGGTAATCAGAACGACCCCATTCGCCGCATCTGTGCCGTACAGCGCGGACGCCGCCGGCCCTTTGACGACGTCGATCGACTCGAAGTCCTCTGGGTTCAAGTCGTTGATGCGGCTCGGCGGGGCGCAGCCGACGTCGCAGATCCCGGACGAGCGGTTCTGACTGGTGACGCGGATCCCGTCCAGGAAATACACGGGCTCGTTCGTCAGCGAGAGACTGTTCGTCCCACGGATACGCACGCGCGACGGAGCGCCCGTCACCGTGCCCGGCAGAACGTCGACACCGGCGGCTTTCGCAATCAAGAGGTCCGTGACGTTCGTAATCGGTGCCGTTTCGACGAGCTTGGCGGCATCGATCCGGGCGATCGCGTTGCCGACTTCTCGCTTCGCTTGGTCCCCCGTGGACGTGATGACCACCTCGTCGAGCGAGTACGGCGAGAGTGCCAAAACGAGGTCCACCGTCGCCGGCTCACCGGGATTGACGGTGACGACGCGCGACGCTGCCCCGTAGCCGACCGCACTCGCCCGCACCGTGACCTGTCCGCCGGGCACGCGCGATAGCGTATAGCGGCCCTCGGCGTTGGTCTGTGCGATGAGCGACGTCCCCATGATGGTGACGCGCGCACCCACGAGCTGTTGCCCGTTGGCCTGATCGGTGACGCGGCCGGCGACGGTGCCCTGCTGGGCCCGCACGACGGCACTGACGCCGCCGACCAGGCCGCCGAGCACCAACGCCGCGCGCAGCATGTGACGGATGACAAGGCGCATGTGGATTCCTCCTTCATGGGTGCGAGCGAGAGCGCCCGTCACATCCGGCGACGAACGCCCTCATTGCGGGTTATTGTGGAGGTGCAAAATGTGACCCGCAAGAGGCCAACAGCCATGCGTCAGAGAAGATTGTCAGGGAATTGTGAAGCGCGGAGGGCCGCGCTAAGCTTGATCGGCCATGACACCGTGCCCGCGCCGGCGCCTCGTGATCGTCAGCGGCCTGACCACGCTGCTCACCCTCTCGGCGTGTAAACAGCCCGACGCGCCACCCAATGTGGGCCCCGGACAGCTCGCCTTCGCGAGCGACCGCCTGGGCCAGTTTGACATCTACCTCATGAACGCCAACGGCACCGAGGTCCAGCGGCTCACCGATCAGCTGGCGTTCGACTTCTGGCCGTCGTGGTCCCCCGACGGCACGGCTCTCGCCTTCACCTCGGATCGCGACTCGGACCCCGGCCGCCAAACTCTGCACATCTACGTGATGAACGCGGACGGAACGGGCGTCGCACGAGTCACCGCGGACACGGCGCAAGACGACGAGCCGGCCTGGAGCTCCGACGGGACCGAGCTCGCCTTCCGGAGCGACCGGGACGGCAACGACGAGATCTACGTCGTGAACGTGGACGGCAGCGGGCTGGTGCGCCTGACCTCGGATCCGGCAGCCGACGTGCAGCCGGCCTGGGCGCCCGACGGGAGCAGGATCGCATTCGTGACCGATCGCGACGGCAACCCTGAGATCTACGTCATGAATCCGGACGGCACCGGCCTCACGAACCTCAGCGGGAACGCCGCCTCGGACCTCGGCCCGGCATGGTCGCCGGACGGGACCAGGCTCGTCTTCCATTCGAACCGGGATGGTGGCTTCGCGATCTACGTGATGAACGCCGACGGCTCGAGCGTCGTGCGGCTCACCAACCTCACTGCGCCGAGCGAGCTGGCCGCTTGGTCACCAGACGGGTCGCGCATCGCCTTCGACAGCGATGGCGAGATCTACGTCATGCAGGCGGATGGAACCCATCTCGCGCGCGTAACCGCGACGGACGCGGCGAACTACATCCCGCGGTGGCGGCCATAGAAGCGAAGCGACCGCCACTACGGCCGACGATCGACCAAATAGAGGACGGACGGGATCGTGAAGTCCTGGGCGCTCGACCGCGTATAGACCCTGTAGACCGGCGTTCCGGTCGCAGGAGAAGCGGGCGTACTCGCGGTGCGATACGTGAACCTCAAGCGCGTAGTCGCGATCGCATTGGTTCGTTTGCACTTTGTCGCCGTGTCGCCCGCATCGACCGGATTGCACGAAAG
>DATHGL010000075.1:0-13063 GCA_035317625.1 Gemmatimonadales bacterium
GCACGTTCAGGCTCGCCAACGACACGTTGAGCGTGAGTGGTGCCGTGGGACCTCAGGCCCTATCGTTGGTTGGGACGCGAGCGGCGCAGTAGTCCTTGCGTGACGCCCTATGACCACGAGCGCCGTTTCGATTCCCCCAGAGCGGGTCCGCGCGGCCGAGGACGTCGCAGCGATCCTCGCGCCTGGCCGGCGCGTCGCGCTCACCACGCACGTGAACGCCGACGGCGACGGAGTCGGGAGCGAGGTGGCGCTGTGGCATTTGCTCACCGCCCGCGACATCCGCGCGACCATCGCCAACCCGACGCCGATCCCCGAGCGGTTTCACTTCCTCGTCCCGGCTGGAGCCGATCACTCGGCACGCGCGGCGCGCGAGATCGAGTCCGCCGATGTGGTGGTGGTACTGGACATCTCGGACGTGAGCCGGCTGGGCGACCTGGCGCGCGCGATCACGCAGTCGCACGCCGTGGCGTGCATCGACCATCACGTGAGCGGGGGCTCGCTTCCGGGCGGGCCGCGTCTCGTGGCGCCCGAGGCGGCCGCGACGGCGGAGCTGGTGTTCGACCTCGCGAGCGCGCTCGGATGGTCGCTGCCTCCCGACGCGGCCCGCGCGCTGTACGTGGGGATTCTCACCGACACGGGCGCGTTCCGGTTCGCGAACACGACGCCGCGGGTGCTGCGGGTCGCGGGTGCCCTGCTGGAGCGCGGCGTGGACCCCGAGTCGATCTACGAGGCAGTGTATGCGAGCGCACCCGAGGGCCGGGTCCGGCTCATGGCCGAGGTCCTGGGGACCCTCGTGGTGGAGCACGAGCGCGGGCTCGCCTGGGTCACCGTCCCGCCGGATGCGCTGCAACGGCACCGCGCCACGGCCGACGACCTGGACGGCATCGTCGAATTCCCGCGCTCGATCGCCGGCGTGCGCCTGGCGCTGCTGTTCCGCCAGCTCGCGAACGGGAAGGTGAAGGTCAGCCTCCGCTCGCTCGGGGATGTGGACGTGGCCGAGCTGGCGCACCGGTTCGGGGGTGGGGGGCACAAGAAAGCCGCGGGGGCGTCGGTCGACGGCACGCTCGCCTCCGCGCAGGCGGAGGTCCTGGCGGCGGCGCGGGAGTATTTGAACGGGCGTTAGGGCCGTCGCAGAAAGACGCGCACCAATCACTGTGAAAAAGACATTCGTCGCCACGCTCGTCGTCCTGCTCGGGCTCGCCGTCGTCGCGCTCGAGCGCACCCTCACCGTCCGCTCGCGCCAACCGGCCGTCGCGCTCGTCGCGGCGGAGCCGCTCGACACCGCCGCCTTGGCGCAGCGGCTGGCGGGCGCCCTGCGCTTCAAGACCATCTCCTATCAGGATTCGAGCCAGTTCGAGGCGCGCGAATTCGACGGGTTCCAGCGCTACTTGCGGGAGTCGTTCCCCAAGCTGCACGCCGCCCTCAAGCTCGAGAAGGTGAACGGCTACGGGCTGTTGTACCAGTGGGCGGGGTCGGATTCGGGTCTCGCACCGGTCCTGCTGCTCGCGCATCAGGACGTGGTGCCGGTCGAGCCGGGAACGGAGACCCGCTGGACCGAGCCGCCGTTCGAGGGCCGCATCGCGGCCGGGTATGTGTGGGGCCGCGGCGCGCTGGACGACAAGGGGAGCCTGGTAGGGATCCTCGAAGCGGTGGAGCACCTGGTGGCGGCGGGGGCCAAGCCCCGGCGCACCGTCTACCTCGCATTCGGCTACGACGAAGAGGTGGGAGGGCGGCGCGGCGCGGGCCGCATTGCGGAGCTGCTCGCGTCCCGCAACCTGCACCCCCAGTTCGTGCTGGACGAAGGTGGCGCGCTCGTCACGGGGTTGATCCCCGGCATGTCCAGTCGGGTGGCGCTCGTCGGCATCGCCGAGAAGGGGTACGTGACGGTCGAGCTCACGGCGCAAGCCGAGGGCGGCCATTCCTCGATGCCGCCGAAGCGGACGGCGGTCGGCATGCTCGCCACGGCCCTCACCCGGCTGGAGCACGACCAGATGCCGCGCGCCATCCGCGGGCCCACCGCCGACATGTTCGACTACCTCGGCCCCGAGATGCCGTTCGGGCCGCGCCTCGTCATGGCGAACCGCTGGCTGTTTGGCGGGATCCTCGCCGCGCGGTTCGGCGCCACGCCGCAGGGGAACGCGATGCTCCGCACCACGACCGCCCCCACGGTGCTGCAGGCGGGGGTGAAGGAGAACGTGCTGCCGTCGTCGGCGCGCGCGCTCGTGAACTTCCGCATTCTTCCGGGCGACAGCGTGGCGAGCGTGCTCGCGCATGTGCGACGGGTGGTGCACGACGGGGACATCGGCGTGCGCGCGCTCGAGGAGACGGGGAGTAATCCGTCGGGCGTCACGAGCGTGGCCGCCGAGCCGTTTCAGCTGCTGGCGCGCACCATCCGGCAGGTGATTCCGGGGGTCGTGGTGACGCCCTGGCTCGTGGTGGGCGCCACCGACTCCCGGCGCTACGCCTCGCTCACCCCCAACGTGCTGCGGTTCACCGGAGCAACCATCGGAAAGGACGACGTGCGCCGCGTGCACGGCACCGACGAGCGCGTCGGTGTCCAGGCGTACGCGGACGCCGTGCGGATCTACATCCAGCTCTTGAAAAACGCCGCGCTGTAGGGACGGGCCACAGCTGCTCTCTAGTTTACTGCCGATCGGATCGCGCCCCGTCCGGCGTGGTGACACGACGGGGCGATGGCGCGCCATGGTGGCGCGCCGAGGGCGACGGCGCCGGGAGATCCGGGGGGCTGGTCGAGAAACACTGTTGCCTGTGGTCGATCTCCCACACGACCCTGATCGCGAGCACCGTCGCGACGATCCCGACGATGCTGCCGAGCAGCGCCACGTCGGTGACGTTGGTCAGCTCGAGCGGCGTGCGGGCGTTCCGTGCGGTCGCCGTGACCACCGGCTCCAGCACTCCCCAGGTCAAGGACATGCCCCACCACCCCGACAGGAGGGCGGGGGCGGGCAGATCGTCGTATCCGTCACGGTCGTTCATCGATTCGCTGCGCAGCCAGAGGTCCTTCATGACCTGGTACGCGAGAACCAGGTTGACGATGGGAACGAACCAGTAGCCGATGGCCTGGCGCGTGCTGAATCGCGACCGTTTCGAGCCGACGAGCGCGAGATTGCGGTAGGCGCGTCGCAGCCAAGTCAGCCACACGATCCCCGTGCCGAGCAGCGCCGCCAGTCTGAGCGTGGTGATCGCGCGGTGTCGCGCGACATTCGCGGCGGCTGCGTCGGGGGCGAGTTGTGTCTCCTGCGCCGCGCGCGCGAGCAGGGCGCGCTCCGACAGCGTCGAGGTGATCGTTGCGGCCTCGACCGCCAGGCAGGCGAGCAGCAAGCAGGTCGTCCACCGAGCCACGCGGTGCTCGGCGCGGCGCGCGGTACTCAGGTCGTCGGGCATGGGCGCGTTACTGAGACGCGGAAACGCCGCAATCCCCATGCCCGGCCCCTCACCGTCACTGGACCGACGGGGCGCAAGCAGCGCGCCGGCGAGCGCTGCGCCGACCAGACCCGGCGCGATGTGCAACGCGAGAGCCATGTCCCATTGGGGCAAGCCCGCGACGACTGTCGCGAGCGCACCCCACACTGACCGGCAGAGGCACGACACCTGGCTTGCAGGCGTGCGCCGGTCAAGCTCAAGCCACGGTCGTTGCCCCTCTCGCGCGCCTCCCCCTTACCTTTCTCCTGTGCCTGCTTCCGCCACTCTCCAGGCGCGCGTCGAACGCGCCTTGTCTCAATTGAAGAACCCTCGCAACGGCAGCGACGTCCTGTCGACCGGCATGGTGAAAGACCTCGCCGTGGATGGGAGCGGTACGGTCACCCTGACCTTCCTGCTGGGCCGCGAGGACCCCGGCTCCCTCGCGCGCGACGTGCGGAAGGCGGTGCAAGGGGTCGAGGGCGTCACGGCCGTGCACGTCAGCGTCGCGGACGCGAGCCGCGGATCGGTGGGTACCGCTCCCCGCAGCGGCCCCGGAGGCGTCCCGCCGCCGCCGACCCCGGTCGACCTCCCACACCTCGGCAGGGTGCTCGCGATTTCCTCGGGGAAGGGGGGGGTGGGGAAGTCGACCGTGTCGGCGAACCTCGCGGTCGCCCTCGCGCGCGCGGGGCACCGCGTGGGGCTGATGGACGCGGACATCTACGGGCCGAACATCCCCCGGATGATGGGTGTCGATCGGAAGCCCGAGGTCCAGGGCGGCAAGATCCAGCCGCTCGAGGCCCACGGTGTGAAGCTCATGTCGCTCGCGCTCATCGTCGAGCGCGACGCGCCCGCCATCTGGCGCGGGCCGATCATCATGAAGGTGATCCAGCAATTCGTAAAAGACGTGGACTGGGGCGAGCTGGACTACTTTCTCGTGGACTTGCCGCCCGGCACCGGGGACGCCCAACTGTCGCTCGCGCAGACGGTGCACATTCGCGCCGCGATCATCGTCACCACGCCGCAGGAAGTGGCGGTGGGCGATTCGTTGCGCGGGGCGAAAATGTTCGAGCGCGTGGGCGTCCCGGTGCTGGGCGTGGTGGAGAACATGAGCTATTTCGTCTGCCCGCATTGCGGCGAGCGCACCGAGATCTTCCTGGCGGGAGGCGGCACCCGGCTGGCGGACGAGCTGGGCGTGCCGCTGCTCGGTCAAATCCCGTTACAGGCACACATGGCCGACCTCGCTGATGCGGGACGGCCCATCGTCGCCGCGGAGCCCAGCTCGCCCGCCGCCCAAGCGCTCGACGCCGTCGCCCGCCGCGTCACCGACGCCCTCGCCGCGCTGCCGCGCTGACGTGCGGCTCCTCTACGCCGCGCTCGTTCTCTGGCAACAGCCCCGGGTCGAGCGGGCGGACCTGCGCGCCGGCCTGGACACACTGTATGGCGGCGGGTTCCCGGCGGCCGCGTCGTACTTCGCCGCGCTCGCCGCGCGCGACACCGGCGATCCGGCACCCGTGGCGTTCGAGGCGAGCGCCTACATCTGGTGGGCCGCCGCGCTCGAGAACGACGACTACGAGACCGGCCGCATCGACTCGCTGCTGGATGTCGCGATCGCGCGCGCCCGCGCCACGTCGCCCGGCCCGGCCCGCGAATTCTGGCTCGCCACCGCGCTCGGCTATCGCGCCCGCCAGCGCGACCTGCACGGCCACTCCTGGAGCGCGGCGAAGGACGCGAAAGCGATGCACGACGCCTATGCTCGCGTCCTCGCCGTCGACTCGGGTTGCGTCGACTGCTACCTGGGTCTCGGCGTGTACCAATACGGCCTGGCGCGCGCCAGCGCGCTCGCCCGGCTCGTCGCAAAAATCGTCGGCCTCGGGAGCGGCAACGCCGACCGCGGCATCGGCTACCTGCGCCAAGCGGCGACCGCGGGAGACCTGGCGCGCGTCGAAGCGGGTTGGGTCCTCGCGGCGGCGCTCGAGCGCGAGGCGGCGCGCGACCCCACGCAGCGGGCGGCACTCGAGCGGGAGGCCCGCGACGCGGTGGCCCGCCTGGCCGCGCGCTATGCCGGGAATCCCGTGTTCCAGCGGTTCCTGCAGCAGCTCCCCGACGGGCCTCTGTAGGACGGCGCCTTCCCACCTGTTGCGCGACTGCCACTCTATCATTGCGCGGCGCACGCTTTTAGTATCGACCCATGGTATCTGTTCCGGGACTGCCGGTGGCCGATCCGCAGTGGGCGCGTTTCCAAGGCGACGGCAACTATCGCTTGCGTCGAGGGGCGTGGTATCGCGTTGCGGATCTGACAGTGGGCGAAGCGAAGCTCGACGTCAACCGCGAGCCGGTTGCGGTGCCGCGGGCGTCGCTCAAGATCATCTCGGCGCCTCCCCGGCACTGGACCATCGTCCCGCGTCCGCGCGACGCGAAGAGTCTGCCGGCGCTGTGGGGCGACAAGTACGCCGTGTGCCCCGCGTGCCGCAACCGCGCCCAGCTGAAGGGCGCGCCGACGAACATGCGTTGCTCGCGCTGCGACAAGACGTTCCGCGTCGCGTGGGACGAATGGTTCGTCGGGGTCGGCTGACGACCCATCCTTCATACTGGTCGATGCTGTAGTACCCTGTAGTCGTTGTTGAAGGCGAGCGCCCCGCCCGTCCGGAGACACCGAGGACCGGGATGATGCAGTCGCGATCGCTCAGACGTCTGGGGTTGCTCGCAGTCCTGACCGCCGGCTACTTCGTGGCCGGCAAGCTCGGGCTGCGGTTCGCCTTTGTGAACCCGAGCGCGACCTCGATATGGCCTCCCGCGGGGATCGCGCTCGCGGCCTTCCTGCTCGCCGGTTACGAGGTCTGGCCGGCGATCCTGCTCGGCGCGTTTCTCGTCAACATCACCACTGCGGGCACCGTGGCGACCTCCGCCGGGATCGCGGCCGGCAACCTGCTCGAAGGGCTGGTGGGCGCGTACCTGGTCAACCGGTTCGCGCGCGGCCGCCGGGCCTGCGAGCGCGCCGCCGACATTTTCAAGCTCGTGGTCCTCGCCGGACTCATCAGCACGGTCGTGAGCGCGACGGCGGGTGTCACGACCCTCGCGCTGGCCGGGTTCGCCCCCTGGGCGGATTTCGGCTTCATCTGGTCCACGTGGTGGACGGGTGACGCGGTGGCCAACCTGGTCGTCGCTCCGGCACTGCTCCTCTGGGCCGCGCGCCCCCGCATTCGCTGGACCCGGCGCCAGGCGCTCGAGGTGGCCGGGTTGCTTGCGTGCGTGGTCGTCGTGGGGGTGACGGTCTTCGACGGCGTGGTTCCGTGGAAGGACAAGCACTACCCGCTGGAATTCCTGTGCGTTCCCCTGTTGCTGTGGGCGGCGTTCCGGTTCGAGCAGCGCGAGGCGGCGACGGTCGTCGTGCTCCTCTCGGGCATCGCGATCTGGGGGACGCTGCGCGGGTACGGTCCCTTCGCCCGGCCGACGTTCAATGAGTCGTTGCTGCTGCTGCAGGCGTTCCAGGGGGTCTCGGCCGTCATGACCCTGGTGCTGGCGGCGGTCGTGGCGGAGCGGAAGGAAGCGGAGGATCGGCTGCGCCGGCTGGCGGTGAGCGATCCGCTCACGGGGCTCGCCAACTACCGCCAACTCGCCCAAGCGCTCGACGCCGAGATCAAGCGCTCCTCTCGCACCGACCGGCCGTTCGCCGTGGTGCTGATGGACCTGGACGGTCTGAAGCAGATCAACGACCGCTATGGGCATCTGGTGGGCAGCCTCGCGCTGCGGCGCGTGGCGGAGACGCTGCTCGGCTCCTGCCGCGGAATGGACACCGCGGCGCGCTTCGGCGGCGACGAGTTCGCGCTGGTCCTCCCCGAGACGGCGGATGCGGCGGCATGGCACGTGGCCCGGCGCGTCGCCGACCGCGTGGCGGGGGACGGCGAGCAACCGCCCCTCTCCGTGAGCGTCGGGGTCGCCATGCACCCGCGCGACGGCGCGACGCTCGAGGCGCTGCTCAACGCGGCGGATCGCTCGCTGTACGACACCAAGTCGCGCCGCCGCACCCGCGTCGAGCTCTCGACGCGTTGACCCCCGGCCCGGCGCCCCGGTAGCTTCCGGCGCCATGACCAGCGTCGCCCGCACGCCCGGCTCCCTCACCGTCGGGCCGCTTCGGCCCGTCATCCTGAAGCTCGCCGCGCCCGCCGTGGCGATGATGGCGTGCCACTTTTGCTTCAATCTCATCGATGCCATCTGGGTGGGTCGCTTGATCGGACCGGCGGCCCTCGCCGCCGTCTCGACGGCCGGGTTCTACGTGTGGGTGCTTCTGTCGCTCGGCGAGATGGTGGAAGTGGGCCTGATCGCGGTCGCCGCGCGGCGTCACGGGGAGGGGCGTCCGGAGGCGGCCGCCCGGGCCGCGGGCGCCGCGGTGCTGTACGCCTGCGCCGCGGGCACCGTCGTGTCCCTCGTCGGGGTCGCCCTCACGAACGCGCTGTTTCGCCTGATGGCCGTACCGGGCGACGTCGCGCCCTTGGGACGGCTCTATCTGCACACCTGGCTCCTGGGCGGGCCGCTGGTCTTCGCGTTCTTCGCGATCGAAGCGACCTTTCGTGCCTCGGGCGACACGCGCACGCCGTTCCTCCTGCTCATGGCGTCCGTGCTGCTCTCGATCGGGCTCGACCCGCTGCTGATCGCGGGAATCGGCCCGTTCCCGAAGCTCGGGGTCGAGGGCGCCGCCCTCGCCTCGGTGATGGTGCGGGGCGGCGGGTTCCTCATCGGGATCGGCATCGCGCTCAAGCGCGGGCTGATCCGCCTCGACGCCCCCGACTGGCGAGCCATCCCCACGGTGTTCCGCGTCGGCGCGCCGCTGTCGCTCGCCGGCGTGCTGCTCTCGATTGTGTACATGTGGCTGACCCGGTACACCTCGCGCTTCGGCACTGCCGCGCTCGCGGCGCTCGGCGTGGGACACAAGGTCGAAGGGCTCGGCTTCATCGCGATCTCTGGGTTCGCGCTGTCGGCCTCCGCCTTGGTCGGGCAGAACCTCGGGGCGGGCCAGGAAGCGCGCGCCCGCCAGGCGGTGCGGATGACGGTGGGCTACTGTCTCGCCGTCACGACCACCACCGCGGCCGCCTTCCTCACTGTCCCGCAGCTCCTGGTCGCGCTGTTCACGTCCGACCCCGCCGTGATCGCGGACGGCAGCCTCTACCTGCGCGTGATCGCGTTCGCGCAGATCGGCCAGACGTTCGAGATCATCCTGGAAGGGGCGCTCGCGGGCGCCGGGTACACGCTGTGGCCGCAGATCGCCAGCACGACGCTGACCCTGCTGCGCGTGCCGCTCGCCGCGTGGTGGTCGGCGGCCATCGGGCTGCTCGGGATCTGGCTCGCGCTCTCGGTCACCGCCATCGCGCGCGGGATCGTTATGGCAGTCTTCTGGCTGGGAGGCGCGTGGCGCCGATCCACGGTCTGACGACCGATGACTGACGACTGATGGCTACGCTCATCACCCTCCTCACCGATTTCGGCAGCGCCGACAGCTACGTGGGCGAGGTGAAGGGGGTGCTCCTCTCCGGGGTGCACGGCGCCGCGCTCGTGGACATCACGCACCAGGTGCCCCCGGGAGACGTGCGCGCGGCGCAGTACATCCTGTCGCGCGTCTGGCACCGCTTTCCCCAGGGGAGCGTCCATCTCGCGGTGGTGGACCCGGGCGTCGGCACCGAGCGCCGTGTGCTCGCCGCCTCCACGGCGGGGCATTTCTTCGTGGCCCCGGACAACGGCCTGCTGTCGTTCCTGCCGGCCGATGCGCATTTTGTGGCGCTGCCGATCCCCGGGAACGCCGCTCCCACGTTCCAGGCGCGCGACGTGTTCGCGCCCGCCGCGGGCCAGCTCGCCCTCGGCGCCTCGCTGTCGACCGTCGGGCACCCGATCACCGACCCGTACCTCTCCCCTCTGCCCTCGCCCCGGCATGATGGTGCCGCGGTCGTCGGCGAAGTGATCTACGTGGACCGATTCGGCACGCTGATCTCGAACATTCCCGGCGAGCAGGTCGAGCCCGGGGTGCGTATCAAGGTCCACGAGACGGAGATCGGCACGCTGTCGCGCACGTTCGGGAACGTGGGACGTGGGGCACTGGTCGCGGTGGTCGGCAGCGGCGGCACGGTGGAGATCGCCGTGCGCGACGGGAGTGCCGCGCGGCTGCTAGGAGTGGGGGTGGGGGCGAAAGTGCGGGCCTGACGGCGTCGGGATCTTCACCTTCGCCATCACGCGCTCCACGAACCCGAACTCCGGCGCGAAGCGCGTCAGCTGCGCCAGCTCGCGGATCAGCTTGCGCTCCCGCTCGGCCGTGGCGCGGCACTCGGCGCAGGCGCCGACGTGGAAGTCCCGCGCGGCGGGGAGGAGTCCCTGCGCCCAGAGCTCGACTTCGTCGGCGGTCAGGTGCGGGGTGTCAGGTGTGGGGGTCATCTTGGCCCAGCAGTACGGGCGCGCAGGGGCATCGGTTTCACTCCCGTCGGTCCTCGAGGTATCCCCGTAATTCGTTGCGCGCCCTGTGGATATACGTCTTCACCGTGCCCAGGGGCAGCTCCAGCATGCGGGCGATCTCCTCGTAGCTGTGCCCCTCCACGTGGCGTAACAGGATGCACGCGCGGTACTCGGGCCGCAACCGGGCGATCGCGTGCTCGATCGCCCCGCCCAGCTCGCGCGCCTCCAGCTCCTGGAGCGGCGTCTCGCCACGATCGCCGAGCTGCAGCGCGGTGGCGCTCATCTCGTCGCGCGTGGTGGCGTGGGGTGAGCCGTCGAGCGACAGGGTCTCGAGCTCGCGCTTGCGCAGATGATCGATCGCGGCGTTGTTCGCGATCTTGAAGATCCAGGACGAGAACTTGAACTGGGGATTGTACGAGCCGACCGCGTTCAGGACCTTGATGAACGTCTCCTGGGCCAGGTCTTCGGCGAGCGCGCGATCGCGCACCATGCGATACAGCAGCGAGAACACCGGTCGCTCGTAGCGGCGCACCAGCTCGCGGAACGCCGCTTCGCGGCCTTGGGCGGCCCACGCCACGACGTCCCGGTCGCTGGCGCCGGTCAGGTTTTCCGGCCTATCTTTCGCGCCTATGACGCCGTCTCCTGCGTTCGAGGTGGCCGCGCACACGGGTGGCGAGGCGAAGCGGTCGTACGTGCGCACCATGTTCGCCGCCATCGCGCCGCGCTACGACTTCCTGAACCATCTCCTGAGCCTCAACGTGGACCGCGCGTGGCGCCGCGCCGCGGTGCGACGCCTCGCCTGGGAGCGGCGACCCGATGGCACGTACCTCGATCTCTGCGCCGGTACGCTCGACCTGGCGGCGACGCTCGCCCGCGAGCCCGCGTTCGCGGGGCGCGTGATCGGCGCGGACTTCGTGGTCCCCATGCTGGCACGGGGGAAGGGGAAGGCGGCCCGCACCCGTCCCGTCGGCGCCGACGCGCTCACGCTCCCGTTCGCCGACGCCCGGTTCGACGGCGCCATGGTCGCGTTCGGGGTCCGGAACCTGGCGGATCTCGACGCCGGGCTCAAGGAAGCGCACCGCGTGCTGCGACCGGGTGCCCCCTTCGTGGTGCTCGAGTTCACGACGCCGCGCTTCGCCCCGCTGCGCGCGCTGTTCCTCTTCTATTTCCGGCGCATCCTCCCCGCGATCGGCCGCGCGGTGTCGAAACATAGGGACGCCTATACCTACCTGCCAGAGTCGATGCTGGACTTTCCGGACCCGGACGCGCTGGCGCGCCGGCTGGAGCACGCGGGGTTCTCCGAAGTCGGCTGGGAGCTCCTCACCGGTGGGATCTGCGCCGTGCATCATGGCACTCGATAATCTGCACGACTTCGTCGGCGCGATCGCCGCCCGGGGCGACCTGGTGCGGGTGACGCGCCCGGTGTCGCTGGACAAGGAAATCACCGAGATCGCCGACCGCTGCATGAAAGCGCCGGGCGGTGGGCCGGCGCTCCTGTTCGCGCATCCCACGCTGGCGTCGGGCGGCGCGGCGCGCTATCCCGTGGCCGTGAACCTGTTCGGCTCCGAGCGGCGCATGGCCCTGGCGCTCGGCGTGGAGTGCCTCGACGAGGTCGGCGAGCGGATCGCGGCGCTCCTCAACCTGAAGGTCCCCGATACCCTGCTCGGCAAGCTCGCCCTGCTGCCGCAGCTCGCCGAGATGGCCAAGTTCCCACCCAAGACGATCGGCGGGAAGCCGCCGTGCCAGGACCTGGTGATCCGCGAGCCGGACGTGGACCTGGCGCAGCTCCCGGTGCCCGTGTGCTGGCCCGAGGACGGCGGGCCGTACATCACGTTGCCGGGCGTGATCACGCGCGACCCGAAGACGGGGATCCGCAACGTCGGGATGTACCGCATCCAGGTGATCGGCCGCACCGAGCTCGCGATGCACTGGCAGCGTCACAAGGTCGGGGCGGCGCATTGGCGTGAGATGGCGGAGCGCGGGGAGCGGATGCCGGTGGCGATCGCCCTGGGCGGCGACCCCGCATCGATCTACGCCGCGTCGGCGCCCCTCCCGCCCACCATCGACGAGTTCCTGTTCGCCGGATTCCTGCGCAAGGAGCCGGTACGGCTCGCCAAGGCCGTGACGTGCGACCTCGAAGTGCCGGCGGAAGCCGACATCGTGCTCGAGGGCTACATCGATCCGCGCGAGGCGCTGGTGCTCGAGGGGCCGTTCGGGGACCACACCGGCTTTTACTCACTCGCCGACTACTACCCGAAGGTCCACGTCACCGCGGTGACGATGCGATCCGAGCCGATCTGGCCCCACACCATCGTGGGCCGGCCGCCGATGGAGGATTACTATCTTGGCCACGCGACGGAGCGGATCTTCCTACCCCTCCTGAAGCTCACCCTCCCCGAGATCGCGGACATCCACATGCCCGCCGCCGGGATCTTCCACAACCTCGTATTCGTGAGCATCGACAAGCAGTATCCCGGCCAGGCCTACAAGGTGATGAATGGCCTGTGGGGACAGGGGCTGATGTCCCTCGCCAAGGTGATCGTGGTGCTCGACAAGGACGTGAACGTCCAGGACGCGCGGGAGGCGTGGTGGGTGACGTTGAACCACATCGATCCCGAGCGCGACGTGCGCTTCACGATGGGGCCCATCGACGTGCTCGACCACTCGAGCCGGGGCTTCACGTTCGGCTCGAAGATGGGGATCGACGCGACGCGAAAGTGGAAGGAAGAGGGATTCAGCCGCGAATGGCCCAACAAGATCGTCATGGATCCGGAGACGAAACGGCGCGTGGACGCCATGTGGGGGGAGCTTGGAATCGATTTGGACGGTAACGGGCGGTAGCGGGCGGTAATGGGCGGTACCGCCGCTCCGCGCGAGGGGCAGACGCTTGCGGGCGACAGCCTGCTGGTCCGGTATGCGAATTTCGTCAAGCTGCCGCACACGGTGTTCGCGCTGCCGTTCGCGTTGCTCGGGTTGCTCGTAGCGTCGCGCGAGACGGCACTCACGTGGCGAACGGTCGGCTTGGTGGTGCTCGCCTTCACCTGCGCGCGATTCGTCGCGCTCGGGTTCAACCGGATCGCCGACCGCGCCTTCGACGCCCGCAACCCGCGGACCCGGAACCGCGAGCTCCCCCGGGGGGCGCTTACCCTCACCCAGGCGTGGGCCTCGGTGATTCTCGCCGCCGCGATCTTCGTCGCCGCGGCCG
>DATHGL010000076.1:0-3083 GCA_035317625.1 Gemmatimonadales bacterium
GCGGAGGCGCGGCTCGGGCAGGCGCTGAGGGCGGCGGCGCATTACGCCGCCGCGCGCGCGCGCGCCCGCGGATCGCGCGCGGCGCTGCTCGCCGTCCGGGAAGGGCTCGCGTGGGAGGCGGCGGGAGTGCGGGACTCCGCGGCCGCCGCCTACACCGCGGCGCGGGCGACGGGGTTGCCGGCCATCGATCCCTGGCTGCGGCTACGCCTGGCGCGCGTCACGAGCGACACGGCGATTGCGTTCCGCTTGCTCGCCGACCTGCCGCCGCCGGCGGGGCGCGAAGCGAGCGCGGCCCGGGCGCAGGCGCTGCTCGCGGCGGGTGATTCCGCGGCGGCCCTGGAAGCGCTCGCCCGCGCGGGACGCTCGCTCGATCTCGCGCGGCTCGCGCTGGCGCTCGGGGACTCGAGCCGGGCGCGCGACGCGCTGTACGGTCTCATGGCGCGGGCGCCCGAGTCGGACGACGGCGCGGCGGCGGTCGGGGTGGCGCTCGCGTCCCTCTGGCCGCGCACGCCGCCCGAGCGCGTGGCCCTGGCGCGCGCCATGAAATTCCACGGCGCCGCGGACGATGCCCAGCTCGAGGTCGAGCGGGCCCTCCGGCAGGGCGATTCGAGCGGCGCGACTCTGGTCCTGGCCGGTGAGCTGTTCGCCGCGAGCGGCCGCTACCGCGACGCCGAGCGGGTGTACCGCGCCGCGACCCGCGACCCCACCCTCGGGCCCCTCGCCATCTACCGCCGGGCGCGCGTGCTCGTGCGTCTGGGAGACGCGGGCGCGCAGCAAGCCCTGTCCGGATTCGCGCAGTCGTTCCCGTCGGATACGGCGGCGCCGACCGCGCTCTACTTGCTCGGGGACATGCTCGGGGACCGGGGGGATTGGACCGGTGCGGCGCGCTGGTTCGGCGAGCTGGTCGCGCGGTACCCAGCGGACGTGCGTGCGTCGCTGGCCCGCTTCCGCCTCGCCGCCCAGGCGCTGCGCGACAGTTTGCGCGACAGCGCCAGCGCGCTGTTCCAGGCCGAGGTCGCCGCTGGCGGTCCGCAGCGCATGAGCGCGCGCTTTTGGCTCGGCAAGCTCGCCCGCCTCTCGGGCGACTCGGGCGCCGCGCGCGCGCACTGGCTGGCGCTGGCGCGTGAGGATTCGATCGGCTACTACGGGTTGCGTGCCCGGCGCGAGCTCGATCTCGCGCCGCTCCACATCGCCGCCGCCGCGCTCCCCGGGCCGTCCCCCGGCGTCGCCACGGCCCTCGCCGGCATCGACACCCTCCTGCTCGCCGGACTCGATACCGCCGCGCAAGCGGAGGTACGCGCCGTCCTGACGCGCGCGCCGCAACAGGACCCCGATGTGCTCCTCGCATGGAGCGCTGGCCTCGCGGCCCGCGGTTTCGGCCCCGCCGCCGTGCGCCTCGGCTGGCAGGCCGCGCTCAAGTCTCCCAACGACGCGCGCGTGCTGCGCGCCATTTTTCCCTGGCCCAATCGCCGCGCTGTCGAAGCGGAGGCCGCCGAATTCGACGTGGACCCCCTGCTGCTCGTCGCCATCGTGCGCCAGGAGAGCGTGTTCGACGCGCAGGCGTTGTCGCCCGCCGGCGCGCGCGGCCTGGCGCAGCTCTTGCCGGGAACGGCCGCGCTCACAGCGCGGGGACTCGACGTCACGTTCTATCCGGAGTGGATCACCGTTCCGGATCTGAATCTCCACCTCGGTGCTGCCCACCTCCAGGAGCTGCTGCGGCGCTTCGGCGGCCGGGTCGAAGTCGCCGCCGCCGCCTACAACGCGGGCGGCACGCCCGTGGCGCGCTGGCTCGCGCGCCCCGGAGCCACCGACCCAGACGAGTTCGTCGAGCTCATTCCCTACCAGGAGACCCGCGGCTACGTGCGCGCCGTGCTGCGCAATCGCGACCTGTACCGCGCCCTGTACGTCACGCCAACCAATTGACTGGAGACCACTTACCGCCGCGGGTCGCCGTGGTGTTCCGGTTTCTTGACAACCCTTCCGCCGTGCGTCATTTCTATCGCGCCCGACACGGTGCCGGGCCGGGTGCAGCGCGCCCCATGCGTGACTTTGCCGGAGGCAGATCGCAATGTCCAAGGGAAAAGTGAAGTGGTTCAATGACGCCAAGGGCTACGGTTTCATTGAACAGGAAGGCGGCGAGGATGTGTTCGTGCACTTTTCCGCCATCCAGATGGACGGGTTCAAGACGCTCGCCGAGGGCCAGGTGGTGGAGTTCGAAGTAAAAGCAGGGGAGAAAGGGCTGCACGCCGCGAACGTCACTCGCGTCTAGCCGGCTCCACGTCGTTCGCCGTCCCCCCGCCCGCGCTTTCGGGCGGGGTTTTTCGTTCCGGGCCGCGTTATTGTTCGGCCCATGCCCGGCCCGCCCTCCACCCCCACCCTGTATCTCGTCGACGGGTACGCGCTCATCTACCGCGCCTTCTTCGCGATGATCGCGCGTCCCCTCACCACACGCCGCGGCGAGAATACGTCGGCGGCGTGGGGGGTCACCAACTTTCTGCTGCGGCTGCTCGAGCGGCGCCGACCCGACTACCTGGCCTGGGTGCACGACGTCGGTGAGTCGTTCCGGCACCAGACCTACCCCCAGTACAAGGCGACGCGGGAGAAGCTCACCGCGGAGCTGCAACAGGATTTCGACCGCTCGGTCGAGCGGATCGGGCAGATCCTCGGCGCGTTCGGCGTACGAGTGGTCGGGGTGGAAGGCTACGAGGCGGACGATGTGATCGGTACGCTCGCCACCGCGGCCGTGCCGCGCGGGCTGCAGGTGGTGATCGTGTCGGGCGACAAGGACTTCTATCAGCTCATCGGGCCCGGCATCGCGCTCCTGAACCCCGGGCGCGGTGGCCCCGCGGCCGTCGAGGAGCACTGGGTGGATCAAACGAACGCGAGCGAGCGGCTAGGCGTGCCGCCCGAGCGCGTGGTGGACTACCTGGCGCTGGTGGGCGACAGCTCGGACAACGTGCCGGGTGTGAAAGGGGTGGGGGAGAAGACGGCGCTCGAGCTGCTGGCGACCTTCGGCGACCTCGATGGCATCCTCGCCAACGCGGACCGGATTTCCGGGAAGCGGGCTCGGGAAGCGGTGCAGC
>DATHGL010000077.1:0-4816 GCA_035317625.1 Gemmatimonadales bacterium
CAGCACCCGGCGGGCCGCCTCGCCGGCCGCCGCCTCACGACCGCCTGAGCCACCCGGAGGCCTGTTGACCACCGCCCCTTCCCGCACGATGACGGGAAAATCGATCGTCGACAGTCAGTTCCAGCGCGCCGCGAACCTGATCGACCTCGACGACTACATGCGGCGCATCCTGATGCGCCCGTTCCGGGAGGTCCAGGTGGAGCTACCGGTGCGCATGGACGACGGCCGGATCGAGGTGTTCACCGGCTACCGCATCCAGCACAACGGCGCGCGGGGCCCGTGCAAGGGCGGGATCCGCTACCACCCGGACGCGGACCACGACGAAGTGCTGGGCCTCGCCACCATCATGACGTGGAAGACCGCCCTCATGGACATCCCCTTCGGCGGCGCCAAAGGCGGCGTGACCGTGGACCCGAAGCGGCTGTCCACACTCGAGCTGGAGCGCCTCACCCGCCGCTTCACGCAGCGCATCTCCATCGTCCTGGGCCCGTACCGCGACATTCCGGCACCCGACGTCAACACCAATGCACAGGTGATGGCCTGGGTGCTCGACGAGTTCTCGAGCCGTCACGGCTACACGCCTGCGGCCGTGACCGGCAAGCCGATCTCGCTCGGCGGGTCGCTCGGGCGCGAGGAGGCGACGGGACGGGGCGCGATGTACGTGATGCGGGAGTACGCGCGCGACTTCGGAATCCCGCTGAAGGGCAGTCGGGTCGTGATCCAAGGGTTCGGAAACGTGGGCGGCAACCTGGCGCGGCTGCTCGACGCCGAGGCGGGCGCCAGGGTGATCGCCGTGTCGGATGTGAACGGCGGCATCGTGAACGAGCAGGGCCTCGACGTACCCGGCCTGCTGGGGCACGCCGCGGCTCGGAAACCCGTGTCCGAGTGGCCGGGCGGCACGGCGATCACGAATGAAGCGCTGTGGACCATTCCCTGCGACTGGCTGGTCCCCGCCGCGCTGGGCGGCGTGATTACGAAGGAAGCGAATGCGGGCACGATCGACTGCAAAGTGGTGGTCGAGGGGGCCAACGAGCCCACCACGCCGATCGCGGACCTGATCCTCGCCGAGCGCGGCATCCCGGTGATCCCCGACTTCCTCGCCAACGGGGGCGGCGTGACGGTGAGCTACTACGAATGGGCCCAAAACCTCCAGCAATACCGCTGGACGCACGAGCAGGTGAACCGCGAGCTGCAGGCGACGATCACGAAGGCCTACGTCGGCGTGCGCGACATGGCGAAGCAGACAGGGGTCACGTTCAGGACGGCGGCGTACGCGATCGCGCTGCAACGAGTCGCGGAGGCAGAGAGGCTGCGGGGGAACTAGGGCCGCCGTCTTTCAGTCGTCCGCCGGCAGCCCCGGTCTCGAATACAACGCCTCGTACGGATCCTGCCCCGGCTGCGTGAACACGCGAATCTGAATCGCGCGTATCGTCTCGCGCAGGTTCGCCTTCGAGCGCACGAACACCTCCTCGAACAGGTTGAGGTTCATGCGATACAGGCGCTGGGCGATCACCACGGCATTGTTGAGCGGCGCCCGCGCGAACCAGCGCCAGTCGTAGGTCTCGAGGGACTGGCCCACCGGACCGCTCAGCTGAGCGCGGGCCCACGCGAACACCGTGGCGCGCGTGCGCTCGAGCGTCGGTCCCGTGGGCCCCGCCGCATAGGCCGAATCGAGCCGCCGCGCGAGCTCGGCGTACAGCACGTCGAGCGTGCGCTCGTCGCGCCAGCGCGCCGCCGCGCGCTTCGCGTCGAGCGAGTCCCCCCGCGCGTGGAAGAACGCCTGGGCGCCCCGATAGCCCACGAAGCTCGCGAAACTCTCGTTGAACGACGTGTGACTCTTCACGTACAACGTGTTGTGGGCAAGCTCGTGAATGACCGTCGCGACGAGCTCCATCGTATCGCGCTCCATCACGGTCGAGAGCAGCGGATCGGAGAAGTATCCGAGCGTCGAGAAGGCGCCCGCGGAGCGGAGGTAGGTGTCGTATCCCGCGCCCTCCAGGTCCGTCGCGGCGCGCCGGGCCTGGTCGAAGTCGAAGAAGCCCTTGTACGGCACCGTGCCGACGATCGGGTAGCGCCAGGTGAACTCGCGCAACCGGTCGCGGCGCGACGCCGACAGCACCAGGAGTAACGTGTCCCGGCCGACGTCCACGTAGCTCGTGTACGTCTCGCCCACCAGCAGTCCGAGCGAGTCCGCCGCGTATGCTCGGGCGGCGAGGACGAGGCGCAGGCGCTGGCTCAGGGCCGGTGCAGTCTGCGGCTCGGCGAGGAGTCGCGTGATCGCCCGCCGCTTGAAGAGAATGCGCGCCTCCTCGACTCCCGCGCGCGCGAGGTAGCGCGCGTCGGCGCTCGCGAGCAGCGCCAGCGCCAGCAGCGCGGGAATCCCGATCAACACCCACGCCAGCAGCCGGCGTCCCACGCGGGCCCAGTTCGGCGAGCGCCGCTCGGCTACGGCATCCATCGCAACCCCACGCGGTGCCTGGCGCCGAGCGCATCGTCCGCCCGGAACGCGTAATCCAGGTGCAGCCGGCCGAGCTCCACGCTCGCGCCCGCGGTGAACGGCGACGCGCTGGTCACGCCGGAGTGCCCGACGTAGCCGACACGCCCCAGCACCCCCATGCCGCTGGCCACGACGCCGCCCTCCACACCCAGGATGACGAAGGCGCTGCCCTGCGACGGCCACTGGCCTTCGAGAGTCGTGACGAGCCGCAGCGTGCCTTGCGGGTCGACGTAGTTGAGCGTGAACCCCGCGCGGGCGCGGCGCGGGAGCCGCACGCCTCCGCCGAGATCACCGCCGAGGTTCTGCACGCTCACGCCCAGCGCCATGAGGTCGAACACGGCGATGGCGAGCCCGGCATCGCCGGCCCAAGCGTCCGCGCGCGTGCCGCCCAGCGTTTCGCGCACGTACTTGGCGGATGTCCCCAGGGCGACGATCCCGGTGCGGAACACGAGCGACGACACGCCGAGCAGGTCGGCCGAGGTGTAGCTCGGTCCGAGCGCGGCGGCGCCGGCCCCCCACGTGAACCGGCCTACGCGCAGCGCCATCGCTCCAGTCGAGAGTGTCGCCCCCGAGGGGTACGCCTCGTATGAGCCTTCCACCGCCAGGTGCCGCACGGTGGCCAGGCCCGCGGGGTTCGCGAAGACGGCGGCGGCGTCGCCGACGAGCGCGGCCCCCGCTCCGCCCATGCCAGCCGAGCGGGCGGAACCTGGGAGCGCCGCGAGGCTGCCCGCGGACTGCGTGGAGAGCGACGGTACGATAACGGCGTTGCAGAGCAGCGTCACCAGAAGGCGTCGCGTAGAATCGTAGCGCGCCATTACGGCGTGCCGTGACGTCTCGTCGTGACGTCCTTGCGTGACGCCCGATCGGGACGCCGTCGAATCATTGAATCCGGATCACGGTCAAGCGCGGGACCAACGACGTGCGCAGCGCCCGCCCCGCGCTGTTCGAGAACAGCAGGGTGAACCCAGGGGCGCCCGCCGCCTGCTGCAAGAGGTAGTAGCTCCCCGACCCGGCGTGCAGCATCCCCGCGAGCTGCGCCGAGCCGTCGATCGCCTGGGGTGCGAGCGCAAACGTCGCCGGAATGTTCGGGTTGGGCGGCGTGCCTGTCCGGGGGTTCGGACAGGTCGCACGCAGCAGTGGAAAATCCGAGCGAAATCTCCACTTCACGTACTGCAACTCCAGCGGCGTCGGGAATACCGGCAGATCTCCCACGTAGTTTGTCAGGCCCCAGCGCTCCACCAAGGTCGGGAACGGCGCGCCTGTCGCCGCGCTCACGTTGGCGGCTCCGGTGAGCGTGGTTTCCTCGAGTTTCCGAGTGAACGCATCGGCTCCCGCGACCGAGGTATCCGTCGCGAACTGATCCACCAAGTAGCGCACGAACAGCCAATAGGCCCCACGGCTGGTAATACTCCCGATTCCCGCCGTGTCCACAAGGAAATTGCTGTCCGTCGCAGCCAAGTACCGGCCGGCGTTGGCGAGATCACCCGACACGTGGCGGCAGTAGCTGGCGGTATCCGCCGGCAGGTACGTCCGGCCGCCCAACTCCTCCGCATAGTGCGACAATCCCTCGTTGAGCCACAGGTCTTCGGGGAAGCCGCCGCGCTTGAGGAAGTGCTGATTGAAACTGATCATGTGCTGGAATTCGTGCACGAACGTGACGGGGACGAGCTCCGTCACGTCAGTGGCGGGATGAGCGCAGCTCAGCGATCCCGCCGCATCAGGCACTATCGAATAGAAGATCTCCCCATTGTTCCCGGTGGCGAACGGGGGCGTGGTGATCAGATCCGCCCCGAAGAAGAACCCCGCGACGAACCCGGTCGTGTTGCACTGCGTCTGGGTCACGAGCCCGTTCACCTTCCCGGTCATCAACACGATCACCACGCTGTTCCCGTTGCCGTTGTTGTCGATGTCCGACTCGCGGCCGAAGGCGAGCGTGTCGGTCTCGTACAGCCGCGTGTCGAACACGGCGCGGAGGTTGTCCAGGTCCGATTGTGTCAGGCCAGGTTGGGGCGCCGCGTTGTCCACGAAGATCGCAATGTGCGCGCCCACCTTCATTGCCGTCGCGGTCACCGTCGAGAGCGTGCTCGCCTTGCGCGGGTCGCAGCTCAGGGTGTTGCAGACCCTGAAGGTGCGGACGAAGCCCGAGTCCACCGGCGTCGGGGCTGCGGTCACGCGCGCAGGGGCCTTGAGCGGCCGCGGGACCTGCGCCGCAAACTCCCGCTCCGCCCTGCGCAGTGCGAGGTCGAACTGCTCTGCGGTGCTCTGCCTGGCCCCCGAAGCGAGCGGCGCACCCGGCGCACCCGGCGCGGGCGGCGCGGC